>JACCVB010000370.1 GCA_013698385.1 Chloroflexota bacterium | reverse complement strand
CTCGACCTCCCGGCCGGGTTCACGGATGCGCTCCGGGAGGACTTTCGAGACCTGGCGTTGACGGTCGAACATGTGCTGGAGGGTCGCGCCCTACCCCTCATCCACCGCGACCCATTCGATCGCATGCTCGTGGCCCAGGCCGTGTCCGAGGGGCTCACGGTGGTGACCGCGGATCGCGCGCTGGCCGACTATCGCGTGCCCGTCCTGTCCGCCTGACGCCCTAGACTGGCAGCGATGCCGACCTTCCGAGCCCCGCGCGGCACGCGCGATCTCCTGCCTGGCGAAACGCCGGCGTGGACGCGCCTGGAACGCCTCGCCGGCGACCTTGCGGCACGCTACGGCTATCGGCGGATCGAAACCCCGATGTTCGAGGGGACTGCGGTCTTTGAGCGCGGCGTCGGCGAAGTCACCGACATCGTGGAGAAGGAGCTGTTCCGGATCGCACCCCGCACCGACGAGTCCGAGGCCTGGGCGCTCCGCCCCGAGCCGACCGCCGGGATCGTGCGGGCCTACGTCCAGCACGGGATGCACACCTGGCCACAGCCGGTGAAGGTCTACGAGATCGGCCCGATGTTTCGGTATGACCGCCCGCAAGCCGGTCGATACCGGCAGTTCTGGCAGTTCGATATCGAGGCGATCGGCGACCCGGGCCCGGCGATCGACGCCGAGATCGTCGAGCTCGGGAGCCGGTTCTACGCCGACGCAGGCCTCACCGGCGTGGCCGTGCTGCTGAATTCGATCGGCGATCCGGCATGTCGCCCGGCCTACGTGAAGCGCCTGACGGCCTATTTCCGTGAGCACGACGCGCGACTGCCGGCCTTCGAGCGCGGGCGGCTGGAGCGCAACGTCCTGCGCCTGCTCGACTCGAAGGACCCGGCGATGGCCGAGCTCAACGCGGCAGCCCCAAGGCTCACGGACCACCTGTGTTCGGCCTGTGAGGCGCACTTCGCGGCGGTGCGCGCGCACCTCGACGCGCTGGGTGTGTCGTACCGGCTGGAGCCCGGTCTCGTGCGCGGACTGGACTACTACACGCGCACCGCCTTCGAGTACTACGTGGAAGGCCGAGAGGGTCAGCAGCAGGCGCTGGGGGGCGGTGGGCGTTACGACGGCCTGGTGAAGCGGCTGGGCGGCCGGCCGACGCCCGGGATCGGATTCGGGATCGGCCTGGACCGGCTCGTCCTTGCCCTCGGCGAACAAGGAGCGACAGACGCGACCGACGCCGTTGCCGCGCCGGCGGTCGTCGTCGTCGGCGCCGATCCGGATGACACCGTCGGTCGGCTCCGGATCGCCACGGAGCTGCGGGCTACGGGTGTCGCGGCACGAGCTGAACTCGGCCAGCGCAAGCTCGGCAAGCAACTGGAGTCGGCCGCCCGCGAGGGGGCCCATTTCGCGGTGATCCTCGGCGACGAACTGGCAGCCGGGGACGTCCAGCTGCGGGACCTTCCAGCCGGCTCGCAGAAGGTCGTCCCGCTCGCTGAACTGGCTCGCGAGGTGGCCCGAGGGCATGCTCGGCACCGCCACGGGATCGATCCATGACCGACGACTCGCCATCCTCGTCCGACCTGAACGGGCTGCGCGATCACGAGATCCGCAACCGCGAGCTGTGGAACGCGGAAAGCGACAGGTACCAGGCGCGACACGGCGGCCAGCTGGCCGAGTCCGGTGGTCTGGCGTGGGGCACGACCCAGGTCCCCGAAGCAGAGCTGCGCATTCTGGGGGAGGTCGCCGGCAAGGACATCCTCGAGTTCGGTTGCGGGGCTGCGCAGTGGTCGATCGCTCTCGCCAAGGCCGGAGCCCATCCCGTTGGCGTGGACCTGTCCGAGCGCCAGCTGGACCATGCCCGGACCCTCATGGCAGCAGCCGGCGTGTCGTTCCCGCTCATCCACGCGAGCGCCGAGGCTGTGCCACTGCCCGACGCGAGCTTCGACATCGTCTTCTGCGACCACGGGGCGATGACCTTTGCCGATCCGTATCGAACGGTTCCGGAAGCCTCGCGGTTACTGCGCGAGGGCGGCCTGTTCGCGTTCAGCCACCACTCGCCGATCGAGACGATCTGCTGGCCGATCGGGGCGGATCGGGCCGGCGAGACGCTCTCGATCGACTACTTCGGGTTGCACCGGTTGGAGGACGACGGCGAGACGGTGTTCCAGTTGCCCTTCGGCGAGTGGGTCCGGCTGTTCCGAGCCAACGGCCTGGTCGTGGAGGACCTGGTCGAGCCGCGCCCGGATCCCGATGCGACGAGCTCGTATCGAAATGCTGACGAACTCGCGTGGGCGCGACGTTGGCCGGCCGAAGCGATCTGGCGGCTGCGGCGGATCTGAACCTCCGTCGCCGTCGCATCGATCAGAAGATCGCTCGCGTGCATTGCGCGACGATGAAGATGACGACGACGATCGCCACGATGAAGCCAAGGACAAAACGGCCCACGACATGGCCCTCATGCAGGTTGGTTGGGGCCATCATGGGCGTCCGCGACGTGCAGCGCGAAGTCCACCGGGTGCCCCGCTGGTTGCGACGGTCTTGCATCCTGCCGCGGGACAGACGGCAGGTTCCCGAATCGGCCGCCCGAGCCGCTACCATGACCCGGCCATGACGACCCCTGCCGCCAGCCTCGCCACGCCCTATCGCAGTCATACCGCGGGTGAGCTTCGCGCGTCGGACGCGGGCTCCACGGCGCGACTTGCCGGGTGGGTCCATCGGCGGCGAGATCACGGTCAGCTGATCTTTCTCGACCTGCGCGATCGGTACGGGATCAGCCAGGTCGTCATCGACCGGACGGCGACGCCGGAGGTCCACGCCGCGGCCAGCCGCGTCCGGAGCGAGTTCGTCGTGAGCGTGTCGGGGGACGTCGCCCTGCGCCTGCCGGGTACGGAGAACGCGAAGCTGCCGACCGGCGCGGTCGAGCTGCGCGCGACGGAGCTCGTGATCCTCTCGGAGTCGAAGACGCCGCCGTTCTACATCAACGACCCGGACGCGCCCGTGGACGAGGCGCTGCGCCTGAAGTACCGCTACCTCGACATCCGTCGCCAGCCGATGGCCGATCGACTGCTCCTGCGCAGCCGGATGGTCCAGGCGATCCGCGAGGTCCACCACGCCAACGGCTTCGTCGAAGTCGAGACACCGACGTTGATCAAGAGCACCCCCGAAGGCGCCCGCGACTTCATCGTGCCGAGCCGCCTCCAGCCGGGCAGTGTCTACGCGCTGCCCCAGAGCCCGCAGCAGCTCAAGCAGTTGCTGATGGTCGCCGGGGTGGACCGCTATTTCCAGATCGCCCGCTGCTATCGCGACGAGGACCTGCGCGGCGACCGGCAGCCCGAATTCACGCAGCTCGACCTCGAAATGAGCTTCGTCGATGAGGACTCGGTCATGGCCTTCGTTGAATCCATGGCGATCGAGGTGTCCCGGGCGACGCGCCCGGACCGACCGATCCAGGAGGTCCCGTTCCCGCGCTTCACGTTCGACGAGGTGATCGAGCGGTTCGGGAGCGACAAGCCGGACGTCCGGTTCGGGATGGAGTTGGTCGACCTGGCGCCCGCGCTGATCGACGGGGACGGCACGCCCGCGTCCGGCTTCAAGGTCTTCGATGAGGCGCTCGCCGCCGGTGGCCGGGTCAAGGCGATCGTCGCGCCCGGGATGGCCGGAGCGACACGCCGCGAGATCGATGAACTGACCGAGCGCGCCCGGCGCTTCGGGGCCAAGGGCCTCGCCTATCTCGCGCTCGAGGCGGGTGGCGAAGTCAAGAGCCCGATCGCGAAGTTCCTGGTCGCCGAGGTACAGCGCGGCATCGTGGACGTGAGCGGCGCGAAGGAAGGCGACCTCATCCTCGTCGTCGCCGATACGACCGTGATCACCGCGGACGTGCTGGGCAGGCTGCGCCTAGGTCTCGGCGATCGGCTTGGCCTGGCGGATCGCGATGTGCTCGCGTATGTCTGGGTGGATCGCTTCCCGATGTACAAGTGGGACGAGGAATCGGCTCGCTGGGACGCGACCCACAACCCGTTCAGCGGCGTCGTCCCGGATGACGAGGCGCTGCTCGTGACCGTATCGGGCGACCCGGCGAGCCCCTCGCCCGAAGATCCGGCGGGACGGGCCCGGGCCTTGCAGTACGACCTCGCGCTCAACGGCTGGGAGCTGGGCGGCGGCTCCATCCGGATCCATCGGCGGGACCTGCTCGAGCGCAGCTTCCTGCTGCAGGGTCACTCCCTTGATGCGATGCACGAGAAGTTCGGTGCCGTTCTCGACGCGTTCGAATTCGGTGCGCCGCCGCATGGCGGGATCGCCCTCGGCATCGACCGCTGGGCAGCGCTCCTGTCCGGGCAGACGAACATCCGCGAGGTGATGGCCTTCCCCAAGACCCAGTCCGGCGGCGATCCGATGCTCGAAGCGCCGTCCGCGCCGGAAGCGAAGCAGTTCGAGGAACTGGGATTGCGGTTCGTCGGGCTGCCGCCGCGGGTGCGCGACAGCAGCGGCCACGCCGACCAGAAGCGGGACGAGGTGGAGGTCTGAGCCTCGCGTCCGGCCTGGGCATCGGCCCGCTTGACGCGATCGCCCGGCGTCCGCGCCTCGCGGCGCTCATCGGGGCCCTGTCGATCGCCTTCTCCGGGATCTTCTACCGCTACGCGGACGTGTCGCCCTCCACCGGGACGGTCTTTCGGGCGGTGTTCGGGTTGCCGCTCCTGGCGCTCGTCGCGCTGGCCGAGCATCGGCGCAACGGCCCGCTGCCTGCCCGGGCGGTTCGCTACGCAGCCCTCGCCGGGGTGCTCTTCGCGGGCGACCTGCTGTTCTGGCACCACGCGATCGAGGCGGTCGGCGCGGGCCTCGCGACGGTCCTAGGCAACCTGCAGGTGATCATCGTGGGCGTCGTCGCGTGGCTGGTCTTCGGGGAGCGGCCGTCACGCAACATCCTGCTGGCGCTCCCGCTCGTCCTGACCGGGGTCGTGCTCATCTCCGGCGTCGTCGGCGCCGGGGCGTATGGTGCGGATCCGGCACTCGGGGTCGTGCTCGGGGTGCTGACCGCGATCTGTTATTCCGGGTACCTGCTGCTCATCCGGGTCGGTGGACGGGATTCGCGTCGGCCGGCCGGACCCGTGGCCTTTGCGACGGTCGTCCTCGCCATCGCGGCGAGTGGCGCAGGGGTCGCCGTCGGCGACCTTGATCCGGTCCCGCCGCTGGCCAGCCTTGCCTGGTTGGCCGTGCTCGGCGTGACCTCGCAGTCGATCGGCTACCTGTGCATCTCGATCGCCCTGCCGCGGCTACCGGCCGTGGTGACCTCGATCATCCTGCTGGTCCAACCGGTCACGACGGTCGGGCTGTCGATGGTGCTCCTCGGCGAGCGGCCGTCCGTCTTCCAGCTCGTCGGCGTCGCCCTGGTCATCGGCGGGATCGCCCTCGCGACGGTGCCCCTGGCCCGACTTCGTGATGGGATGCGCCGGGCGCCGGCCGCCGGCGGGTAGGCAGTTCGCGGGTCCGCCCGGGTCAGTCGTCAGCCCGCGGGGGAAGGGAGGTCGGCTTCCGCGACCACGTCGTCGCCCCATTCGTGGGTGTGACCGGCGGGTGGGTCCGGCGGGCCCTCATAGGGAGGCAGGTCGCTGCGTGCGGTGCCCACGTCGTGGAGCACGCCTGGGTCGCCCAGGTCCAGGGTGCGCGACGGGGCGCGCTCGATGAGATCGCCGATCACCAGGGACGGCGGCCGGTCCGGTGTGGTCCCCTCAAGCTCCGTCAGGCGCGTCAGTGGGATGAGGACGGGCCAGCCGGTCTGCCCTTGCCAGGTCGGCAGCAGGACCAGGTCCCGGTCAACCCCGTGGGCCTCGATCAGCGAGGTCACGGTCTCCGCACCGACCCAGGTCATACTCGACGGCCAGACCAGGATCGCGCCCAGGTCGCGGACCTCCGCCC
>JACCVB010000368.1 GCA_013698385.1 Chloroflexota bacterium | reverse complement strand
GCCGGACATGCCGATCGCGCGGGAGGGTCGTCCGGCCCGTCCCCGTCCGGAGCGATCGCGGCTGCCCGGCCATCGAGCGCCGGTCAAGGAGGACCTGCGGGGGGTGGGTGAGCGCGTTCGCGGCCCGCACCTCGTCCTGTTGGCCAGATCGGCGGTCGGCTGGCGCAGCCTGTGTCGTCTGATCTCCCACGCGAACATGGCCGGCACGAAGGGTGTCCCTAGGTTCAGCCAGGCGCTCCTTGCCGAGCACACGGAGGGACTGGTCGCGCTGTCCGGCTGTCGCGATGGCGAGCTCGCCCGGCGGTTGCGGGTCGGCGACCGGGCCGGGGCACGGGCCGTGGCCGAGCGGTACGCCGCACGCTTCGGGCGTGGCGATGGCCCGGCGGCAAGCGGCTTCTTCATCGAGCTTTCGCATCACCTGCTGCCCGACGACGATTGGCTGGTGAGCGAGGCGGCGGCCCTGGCGGACGAACTGGGCCTGCCGGTCGTCGTCACCAACGACGTCCACTACGCCCGACCCGAAGACCGCGAGCTGCAGGACGTCCTGACCGCGATCCGGCACGGTCGGACGCTCGATACGCTGGCCGACCTGCGTCGGCCGGATGGCCTGTCGTACCTGGCTTCGGGCGAGGAACTGCTGGGTCGAGCGGCCGGGTTGCCGTCGGCGGCGGCTCGATCATGGCGCGAGGGGATCGCGACATCGGTCGAACTCGCGGCGTCGTGTTCGGTCGATCTTGGCTTCGAGCAATACCGCTTCCCGGGCTTTGCGGTGCCGGCCGGGGAGACGCCGTTCAGCTACCTGGTCGAGTTGTGCCAGACGGGCGCCCGACGGCGCTATCACCCGCTGACCCCGGCCGTGGTCCGGCAACTGGCCCATGAGCTCGACGTCATCGAGCGGACCGGTCTCGCCGAGTTCTTCCTGATCTGCTGGGACCTGATGCGGTTCGCGCGCGAACAGGGGATCCCGGCTCAGGGTCGGGGGAGTGCCGCGGGCTCCATCGTGGCGTACGTCCTGGGCATCAGCCGGGTGGAACCGATCCGCCACAACCTGCTGTTCGAGCGGTTCATCAACGAGGGCCGGACGACGTATCCGGACGTCGATATCGACTTCTCCTCGGCGCGTCGTGAGGAGGTCATCCAGTACGTCTATCGCCGCTACGGGCCGGAGCACACGGGGATGGTCTGCAACCTCGTCACCTATCGGGCACGATCCGCGGTCCGGGAGGTGGGGCTGGCGCTTGGGTTCCCGCGGCCGCTCGTGGATCGCGTGGCCAAGGCGCTCGAGACGTACGACTCCGTGATGGTTCGGCGCGACCTGGAGGCGGACGGGGGGTTCGCCGAGTTCTTCCGGACGCCGGGGGAGGCCGAGGTCGAGGGCGCGGGCGCGGGCGTGGTCGCGGGCGCAACAGCGGTCCGGGTCGCGGGCGAGCAGGGCCTGACCGACCGGATGGGGCAGCTGAACCACGGCCGGGGTGGGCGTCTCGTGGCGGGCGGGGACGGCGCGACGGGGGTGGTCGGTGCGGCCGGGAAGGTCGGTGCGGCCGGGAAGGTCGGCAACGGGCGTGTGCCCCGGCTCGACGATGGGGTCCCGATGGCCGCCCGGGACGGTGCGAGTTCGAAACCTCCGCAGATTCCGCTCCCACCGTTGTATCCGGGGGTAGCAAGGCCACAAGCCGACCGCGAACCGGCCGTCGGTGGATCCGACGGCACGATCCACGCTCGGTCCACGCTCGCCGGGTTGGAAATGGCGCCGCAGCCCGACTCCGGAATGATCGAACGGACACCTTCCGGGGTCCGAACCCCCGAATCGTGCGGTGGGAGCGGAATCGGGGAGGAGAGCGGCCTCGACGAGGCGGTCGGGGTGGGGGAGGATCCGTCGGGCGTCGTCGCGGATGGGACGGATGCCACGGGTCGCGGGCCGACCGGGACCACGTTCCGCGACGATCCGATCGCGCCGCGGACGACGATCCGGGCTGGTGGCACATCCGGGGACGAGGGCGGACCCGGCGATACCCCCGCCAGCATCGCGTGGCTCCATGCCGGTCGCGGCACGGGTTATGCCGAGGAACGCGAGCGCCTGGTCCCCCCCGGCCTCGTCGACGGTCGGGCGATCGATCCGGAGAGTGGCCAGGTCGAGCCCCCGCCCCGGACCGCGGACCGCGCCACCGACCGACTCGGCCGGCCGAACCACTGGGATCCGCCGGCGCCAACGGCCGGGACGCTCGGTCGGGGCGGCGACCACCGCGACCACAGCTCGGTCGCCCGCGTCCGACCCGACCCGCGTCCCCAGGCGCGTGGCGGCTCGACGGTCGGCCTCTCCCACTGGGAGCGCTGGCTGGAGTTCTGCGCCCGGATCGATGGCTTCCCGCGCCACCTGTCCATCCACAGCGGCGGGATGCTGGTGACCGCCGCGCCGCTCATCGATATCGCGCCGATCGAGCGCGCGACCATGGTCGACCGGGTCGTCGTCCAGTTCGACAAGCGCGATGTCGAGGCACTCAAGCTCATCAAGCTCGACCTGCTGGGCCTCGGCATGCTCGCCGCGATGGACGAGACTCTCCAGCTCATCGAGCATGATTGCGCCGCCTGCCTGGACCTGGATCGCCTGCCGGAGGACGTGCCCGAGGTCTTCGAGATGCTCCAGGCGGCGGACACCGTGGGCGTCTTCCAGGTCGAGAGCCGGGCCCAGATGCAGACCTTGCCCAAGTCGCGGCCGCAGAACCTGGACGATCTCGTGGTCGAGGTCGCGATCATCCGCCCGGGCCCCATCCAGGGCAACGCGGTCCACCCGTACCTGCGCCGCAAGCAGGGCCTGGAACCCGTGACCTACCTGCACCCCAGCCTTGAGCCCGTCCTCAAGGATTCGATGGGCGTGATCCTCTACCAGGAGCAGGTCATGCGCATCGCCATCGAAGTCGCGGGCTTCAGCCCCGCCGAGAGCGATGGCTTCCGGCGGGCGATGGGCACGTGGCGGTCGAGCCGCGAGATGGAGAAACTCCACAGCCAGTTCTTCGATGGCTGTCTTCGCCAGCCCGGGATGACCCGGGAGATCGCCGAGGAGCTGTTCCGCCAGGTGGCGGCGTTCGCCAGTTTCGGCTTCGCCAAGTCGCACGCAGCGGCCTTTGCCCGGACCGCCTACGAGTCGGCCTTCCTCAAGCTGTTCTATCCGGCCCAGTTCCTGGTCGGGCTGATCAACGCCCAACCGATGGGCTTCTATCCGGTCGAAGTGCTGGTCAACGACGCGAAACGGCACGGGGTGGCCGTGTTGCCGGTGGACATCAATGCTTCGTCTTACAAGACCACCACCGAGTGGGTGGGCCGCCCCGGTGAACTGCTTCCCGAGGGCGCCGGGATCGAGCATCGCCCGACGCCGGTGATCTCGTCCGCGTGCGTCCTGCCGTCGCCTGCCGCGCGCGAACGCTGGACGCCGGAGGTGACCGTGGGCTGGGGGGTCCGACTCGGACTCGGGCTCGTGAAAGGCATCGGCGAGCAGCACCAGGCGCTCCTGGATGCGGAGCTGGGGCGCGGCTCCTACCGGACCCTGGCCGAGGTGGTGGAGCGGACCGGGCTGCCCGAAGAGGTCCTGGAGCGCCTCATCCGGAGCGGAGGGATGGACTCCCTGGGCCGACCCCGGCGAGAACTCCTCTGGCAACTCCGCGAGGTGGCCGGCGCGTTACGTGGTCGGATGGACGGACGGACGGTCCGCGCACTGGGACGAGCCGCCGGGAAACGGGGTGCCGCCGCCGGTCGGCCGCTGGACCTGCGCCTGCCGGCGACGGAGGCGCCCGATCTCCCGCCGATCACCGAATCGGAGCGGATCGGCGATGCCTACGCGGTCCTCGGGGTGGATGCCCGTCGCCAGGTGGTGGGACTGTTCCGGCCGGTGCTCGAACAGCTCGGGGCCGTCACGAATGCCGCGCTCGCGGACCTGCCGCGGGGTCGGGTGCGGGTTCGGGTTGGCGGCCTGGTCGTCACCCGCCAGCACCCGATGACGGCCAAGGGCACGGTCTTCCTGGCCCTGGAGGACGAGACAGGGATGGTCAACGTGACGATGTGGCCGAACGTCTGGGAACGGCTCCGCGGCGTGGTCCGGCGGCACGCGTTGCTGCTCGTGGACGGGGAGCTCCAGCGGGAGGGGTCGGTCGTCAATCTCGTCGCCCGCGAGGTCCGGCCACTCCCCGAGGTGGCCGCCGCGGCCGGTGGACCGGATCAGCCCGGTGGCGTTCGCCAGATGGGGCAGGCCGGGATGCGCCGACTCAGCTGATCGGATGGCCCGGTCAGTTCAGCGTCTGGCCGCTCGCTGCGTGCCGCCCCGGGTCCGCCCGTCCGGGCCGCGCCTGGCGGCCTGGGCCTGACGACCCCGGTTCGGGCTCGAAAGCTGCAGGAACCGCCGATACCAGGCAGCCGCGGAAGCGAACAGCAGGCCCATGACCGGCGAGAGCACGAACGCCGAGACGATCGCGTCACCCGCCAGGCCCGGCGTGGTCGAGCCGGCGGTCACGGCGGCGAACACGGTCATGATCAGCACGGTGTAGCAGATCGCCGAAACCAGCCCGACGATCAGGCCCAGCAGCCAGCTCGCACGCGGCGCCAGGAAGCCCGCGATGAAGACGCCACCGATGGCCGGTGTCTGCACGAAATAGGCGAACAGGAACCGGGTCACGATGTCGCTGCCCGCCGTGATCGCGAAGGCGACCGTGGTGCCGATCGTCAGGAGCAGCGGCAACCAGAGCGCCTTCGAGCGGAGCGCGACCGCCGGCAGCGCCCGAAGGTCGCCCCGTAGATCGAGCGGCCGGAACGACTGGCGGAACGCCGCGATGACCGAGATCCGTGCGGGGACCGTGTCACGCCGGGCCCCCTCGGGGGTGTTGGCGGCGCCGGACTCGATGGCCTCGTCGGGCAGCCCCGCCTCGGCTCGATGGCGGCGACGAGCTTCGGCGCGTGCGGTGCTCTTTGCGCGGGCCATGGTCTCTCCAGGGACGGTCGGTAGGGTCGGCCCATCGTAGTCGATAAGTGGCAGGTAAGTGCCATCTGGTTCACTGCGCAGGCACCGCCGACCGCCCGTTCCCGCCGGGAGGCCATCCATGGATCACGCCCGGCGCGCGGCTCGGACCGCGCTCGCCCTGCTCATCGCCGTCGCGGCCAGCGGGTCGCCCGGAGGGGCCATCGTCCGACCGTCGACGGTCCTGGCGGCGGCGGTCGCCTGGCCCGCGTCCACGCTCGTCGTCTCGGAAGTCCAGACCGGCGGCGCATCGGCCTCGGACGAGTTCGTCGAGATCGCCAACCAGGGCCTCGCGCCGATCGACCTCGTCGGCCTCGAGGTGGTCTACGCGACGTCCAGCGGCTCCACCGTGACACGGAAGGCGACCTGGTCCGCGTCCGTGATCCTGGAGCCCGGTCGCCGCACCCTCATCGCGAACGCGCTCGGGCTGTATGCCGCGGGTGCCGACGGGACGTACAGCGGCGGATTCGCTGCCACCGGGGGCGCCGTGGTCCTCCGCGTCGTCGGTGGATCCGTCGTGGATGCCGTCGGCTGGGGCGATGCCACGAGCGGGTTCGTCGAGGGGCAGGCGGCCGTCGCGCCTTCGGCCGGGTCCAGCCTGGAACGGCGGCCGGGTGGCGCAGCCGGCAACGGCGTGGATACGAATGACAACGCGACCGACTGGTTCGTCGCGACGCCGAATCCTCAGGGCTCCAGCGCGGCGCCGGTGCCCGCACCCGGACCGACGCCAACCCCCGTCCCGAGCCCGACGCCCATCGCCACGCCGAGCCCGACCCCGATCGCGACCCCGAGCCCGATCGCGACCCCGACCCCGCCCCCCGCGCCAACACCCACTCCTGCACCGATCCCTACGCCGGGCCCGACCCCGACCCCCGCGCCGACACCCACCCCCACCCCGACACCGACACCGACGCCGATCGCCACGACCCCGATCGGGTCGGCTCGGTCGCTCGTCGACGGAGTCGCTGTGACCATCGAGGGCACGCTCACCGCGCCGCTCGGCGGCCTCGAGTCGGGTCGGACGACGTTCGTCCAGGATGAGACCGGCGGGATCGCCCTCTACCTCGACACCACGGTCGTGACGGCGCAGCCGGCCGGAACCGCCATCAGGGTCGAGGGCACCCTGGCCACACGCTACGGGCAGCGCACGCTTCGGGTCAGCGAGGCTGATCTCATCGTGACCGGAGCGCCAGGCGTGCCGGCCGCGTCAGTGACGGCCACGGGCTCGGCCACGGAACTCCTCGAGGGCCGCCGGCTGGAGATCGATGGTGCCGTCGCGAGTGGCAGCGACACGCTCAGCGACGGCCTGGCGATCTACGTCGATGACGGGTCCGGGCCGGTTCGCGTGGTCATCACTCCGACCGCGCTCAACGGTCGCGCCGTGGTCGCCGGGGAGGTCGTTCGAGCCGCGGGGCCGCTAGGGCAACGCGACAGCTCGGGCCTTGGCGTCGGCGGTTATCGCCTCTACGTGACGGACCCGACCGATCTCACCATCCAGGTTCCGGCCCCGACGCCGACGCCATCGCCGACGCCATCGCCCACGCCATCGCCCTCGCCCACACCGACCCCCGAGCCGACGCCGGTGGCGAGTCCCACGCCCGAGCCCACCCCGATCCCTACGCCGGGCCCGACCCCGACCCCCGCGCCGACACCCACCCCCACCCCGACACCATCGCCCGCGGACGCGATCGCGGCGGCACGAAGCGAAGCGATCGGGACCACGGTCCAGGTCCGGGGCGTGGTC
>JACCVB010000342.1 GCA_013698385.1 Chloroflexota bacterium | reverse complement strand
ATAGTGTCGGATGCCCACGGACACCCAGCGATCGACGTACGCCATCGCCACGACGATACGTCGGCCTGAGCGTAAGCCGCGTCACAGCGTGGTCATCGGCCACCCGTAGGCTGGAGGGCATGCTGACGCCACGATCCATCGCCCTCCACGTGACGATCGCGCTCGCGGCGGCGGCATGTGCGTCCCCGACCGGGTCTGCGTCCCCCGGCGCGGGGACGTCTCCCGACCCAGGAGAGTCACCGCCAGCCGTCGGCGGCGACACCACCGGGGCCCCGGACCTCAACGACCTTCGCGTCCCGACCGAGGGCTCGTCCACGGACTTCTCGATCGCCTCGGTCGATCTCGGCGAGTTCTAGGGTGGCGGCCCACCCAAGGACGGTATCCCGTCGAGCGACGAGCCCCGATTCGAGTCGATCGCCAGCGCCCAGGCCTGGCTCACCCCGACCTCACCCGTGATCTCTCTCGAGGTCGCTGGGTCGGCCCGCGCCGCGCCTGCCCGATGGCCATCCTGATCTGGCACGAGATCGTGAACGACACGCTGGGCGGGGTCCCGGTCGTGGTGACGTTCTGTCCCCTCTGCAATACGGCGCTCGTCTTTGAGCGCACATTGGACGGGACCGTCCACGACTTCGGCACGACGGGCAACCTGCGCTTCAGCGACCTCGTGATGTACGATCGCCAGACCGAATCGTGGTGGCAGCAGGTGACCGGGGAAGCGATCGTCGGGACGTTGACGGGCAAGAAGCTGACGTTTCTGGCGGCGCAGATCGTGTCTCTCGCAGACTTCGCGGCCGCGTATCCCGACGGTGATGTCCTCAGCCGCGACACGGGCAACGAACGCGACTACGGCCGGAATCCGTATCCCGGGTACGACAACGCGAACGAGCGGCCGTTCCTGCTCTCAGGTGAGATCGACGGTCGGTTGGCCCCCAAGGAGCGGGTCTTGACGATCGACCGCGGCGGCAGCACCATCGCGATCCCGTTGGCCGCGCTGGAGGCCGCGGGCGTGATCGAGATCGCGACGGCACCGGAGCCTGTCGTCGTCTTCTGGGCGCCGGGCACCGCGTCCGCCCTGGATGCGGCGTCGATCGATGCCGGCCGCGACGCCGGCGCGACCGGCGTGTTCGTCCCGATCGCGGACGGCCAGCGACTCACATTCGCCCGCACCGGCGGGCGGGACGGCGCGATCACCGACGCGGAGACCGGTTCGACCTGGGCCGTCACGGGTCAGGCGACCTCGGGCTCGCTGGCGGGTTCCCAGCTGGACCCGGTCGCCCACGGCGACCACTTCTGGTTCGCCTGGGCCGCCTTCCAGCCGGAGACCGAGATCTGGAGCGCACCGTGAACCGGATCGACGTCGGGCCGGTCACCATCGAGATCGCCGCGCCGCCGGCGCTCGTGTTCCAGATGCTGGCTGCGATCGGCCAGGGCGCGCACAAGGACGGCGAGCACTCGGAGATCCTGGAGCAGCGCGACGGCGAGCTCGTTCTGTGACTTCTGAACGCGAGTCTCGCTGCCGGTGGGCCGCGATCGCCTCGTCCGGACCCGCGAACGCGTCTGCATCCGCCCCCCGGACCGCATCGACTACGAGCACCTGGATGGTCCAGTCAAGGGGCTGCACGAGACGATCGTCGTCGGTGCCGGCACGACCGGAGGATCAAACCTCACGTATACGGGCCGATACCACCCAAGCGGGTTGGCGGACCACCTGCGGGCGACGCTGCTGGCGCGAGCGGCCATCCATCGCGTGATGCGCGCCCACTTCGGCGCAGTGCGCGACGGGGCCGAAGCCCGGGCCAGTAGGAGCCGGGTCTTGGCGACCGAACGGAGTCGGCCTTGACGCCAGCCGAGCCGTCGCTTCCGTCCTTCAAGGTGAGTGCGCCCATCTCTGGTCAACTGGCCAACCTCGCCGGGGGGCGCGCTCTGGTCATCGGCTACTTCGCATCGCGTCGTTGCGCAGTGGTGACGGGCGATTTCAGCGTGTCCTGGCGTTCCTCGCGACCGTCAGCAGGTTTCATCGCGCTGGCCGCTGTCGAAGATGTCCCGTTGTACGTTGATCGAC
>JACCVB010000303.1 GCA_013698385.1 Chloroflexota bacterium | reverse complement strand
GACAGCGCGTCGTGATCGATCCGGATGCCGAGCGCATCGAGCACGTCCGCCGAGCCTGACTTCGAGGTGATCGCGCGGTTGCCGTGTTTCGCGACCGGGATCCCGGCCGCCGCGATGACGAGCGCGGAAGCGGTCGAGATGTTGAAGGTGCCGCTCCCGTCCCCGCCCGTGCCGACGACATCGATCGTGCCTTCCGGGGCCTCGACCCGGACGACCCGTTCTCGCATCGCGGTGGCGAAGCCCGCCAACTCGTCGACGGTTTCGCCCCGCATGCGCAGGCCCATGAGCAGGGCCGCGAGCTGGGCCGGGGTGGCCTCGCCGTCCATCACGGCCCCCATCGCCAGGCGCGCCTCGTCGAGATCCAGGGTGCCGCCTTCGACGATCGTGGCCAGCGCCGCACGAACGTGGTCGCTCATCGAGCCGCTCGCGGCTCGGCGAGGGAGGCGTCAAGCCCGGCGGTGGCGAACGAACCGGTCGCGTCATCGAGCCGGGACGCGTCGCCCTCGCCCGCCTGTCGCAGGAAATTGGCGAGGAGGTGCGGGCCCTGCGGGGTCAGCACGCTCTCGGGATGGAATTGGACCCCCTCGAGCGGCAGGGCGATGTGACGGATGCCCATCACCACCCGATCCACCTCGCTCATGGCGGTCACCCGAAGCTCCGGCGGCAGCGTGGCCGGATCCACGGACAGCGAGTGGTAGCGTGCGGCCAGGAACGACGGCGGCAGTCCGGCGAGCAGGCCCGCCCCGTCGTGGGTCACCTCTGACGCTTCGCCGTGGACGAGGGTCGGTGCCCGCACGATGGTCGCCCCGAATGCCGCGGCCATCGACTGCATCCCGAGACAGACGCCAAGCAACGGGATCCCGCGCTGTGCGGCGACATCCACCGTGGCCATGGACACGCCGGCATCGTCCGGGTCGCCAGGCCCGGGTGAGATGACGATCCCGCGCAGCTCCGCCGACGGGTCATCCGCGAGCGCTTCGACGCCCGCCCGATCGATCGCGTCGTTGCGCAGCACACGTACCACCGCGCCGGCCGCCTGGAGGGCCTGGACGAGATTGAACGTGAAGCTGTCGTAGTTGTCGACGACCAGGATCACGACGGCTCCCCTGCCCCGACCGGTGCGGGCGTGGCGTCGGGGGCGCCTGCCGCGAGGTCGATCGCCCGACGCAGTGCGGCGACCTTGTGCTCTGTCTCTTCGAACTCGCGATCCGGCACGGAACCGGCGACGATGCCCGCCCCAGTGTGGATGTGCGCCTCGCCGCCCTTGAGGACCGCGCTCCGGATGGTGATGGCCGTATCGAGGTTGCCGTCGTAGCCGAGGTAGCCCACGGCCCCCCCGTACAGCCCGCGGCGCTCGCCCTCCGCGGCCGCGATGAGCTGCATCGCCCGGACCTTGGGCGCACCGGACAGCGTGCCGGCCGGGAAGACGGAGCGCAGCGCATCGAGCGCGTCGAGCTCCGGACGGAGTCGACCCTCGACGTGCGAGACAAGGTGCAGGACGTGGCTGTAGCGCTCGACGTCCATGTACTTGCTGACCGTCACCGTGCCGGGCCGGGAGACGCGCCCGATGTCGTTGCGGCCGAGGTCGACGAGCATCACGTGCTCAGCCCGTTCCTTGGGGTCGCGCTGGAGTTGCTCCGCAAGCAGCGCGTCCTCGCGGGCATCCGCGCCCCGCGGCCGGGTGCCCGCGATCGGGTGAGTCGTCAGTCGATCCCCTTCCACCTGGAGGAGGAGCTCCGGCGAAGCGCCCACGACTTCGTAACTCGGGGTCCGGACGAAGAACAGGTACGGGCTGGGATTGACCCGGCGAAGGGCACGATAGAGCCCGATCCCGGTCACCGCGGATCCGGTCGTCGCGTCGAGCGGCAGCCCGAACGACTGGCGCCGGGCGAGCACGACCTGGATCGCCTCGCCCGAGGCGATCGCATCCTTGGCCACCTCGACCGCACGGATGTACTGCTCACGGCCGAGGCTCGTATCGATGGCGGCCGGATCGATCGTGGCGGGCGTTGCCGGAGCGCTTATCGTCGGCGTTCGGCGCGCGCCGCTGGTCATCTCCGCCGCGCTCGGCCGGGCGGAGCGTTCGAGGACCTCGAAGATCGCCTCCTCAGCGATCCTGTAGCGGCCCTCCAGGTCCGGCGTTTCCGTGTGCAGCGAGGCGATCGCCGACAGGGTGTGGGTCAGGTGATCGAAGACGAGGACGAGGTCCGTCTCGATGAAGGCGGCCGTGGGCACGCCGACCGGGTCGCGCTCCGGCAACGGGACCGACGGTTCGAATATCGAGACCGCGTCGTAGGCGAGGGCCCCGACCGCCCCGCCGGTGAATCGGGGCATCCCTTCGGTGGGCTGGACGCGCCGGCGCGGCACGAAGGCGCGGATGGCGGTGAGGGGATCCGGAGCGTCGGCGGTCTCGACCGGCAGGTCCGACGTAAAGGTGGGCACACTGAGGGGTCGGGTCTGGATCCGCGCGATACCGTCGCGGACTTCCAGCAGCCGTCGGGGTCCGACGCCGAGGAACGAGTAGCGGCCCAGCCGCTCGCCGCCCTCGACCGACTCGAGGAGATAGGCGGGTCCGCCGTCGTCGAGGCGAAGGAACGCGCCGATGGGCGTCTCGAGGTCCGCCGGGCGGGTGGCGCGCAGCAGGATCGTGTCCGCGTTGGCGGCCAGGCGCTTGGTCTGGGTCAGGCTGATGGGATCGGTGGTGGCGGCGGTCATGGCGTGGGCCTCGAGAATCTGGAAACGACCAGTTCGTCCCGGGACGAAAGGTCGTGCCTTCCGCGGTGCCACCCTGATTCGGCTGTGCCGCACTTCGTGACCGACGGGTGCTGGGCGGCTGCCCAGGACTGATCGGCGCTGCCCTGTATCGCTGGCGCTCTGCGCCGGAGCCTACTGGGGTCTGACTGCTGTCGCGGTCATCGCCGTTCGGTCCGGAGGCTTCCGGGTCCATTCCCTGTCGTCGTCGCTCCGGTTTCCACCAACCACCGGATCTCTGTGCCGACGCTGCGACGGGTACTCGTCCCGCTCATCGCCCATCTCTTCGTGATGTGGCGGGGATGGTGGCAGGGCACGGCTGCGACGTCAAGCAGGCGGGGCAAGACGCGCCTCATATCCGCGGCAGTGGAGGACCGGCAGCGCCGGGTAGCGAGGGAAGCGGGGGTCGGTCGCAGAGCGCTCGCAGAGTCGGAAGATCGATCCACGTCGCGTCTCGATGGCGCGCGAGTGACGACAATGGCCGCACAGGCCCGGCGGCGGAGCCGAATTCACCCTGGCGCCCCCGTACGCGAGCGTGGCGGAGAGGGTGGGATTCGAACCCACGAAGTCTTGCGACTCAACGCTTTTCAAGAGCGTCGCCTTCAACCGCTCGGCCACCTCTCCACGAGGAGGATACCCGGCGATCCGAATCGGGCGCCGGACCGGATCGCTTCATCGGCACTCGGGGTCCGCGCCCGGGGGCCGCGCCGGGGGCCGCGGTGTCGCGTGGGAAGCGACGCGGAGATCCAGACGAGAGTCGCCGGTCAGCTCCGCGGCTCGATGACGTCGCGGCCGAGATACGGCCGCAACACCTCGGGCACGGTGACCGTGCCATCCAGGCGCTGGTACGTCTCGAGGATCGCCGCGACGATCCGTGGAAGGGCCAGGCCGGATCCGTTGAGGGTGTGGACGAGCTCCGGCTTCGCGCCCGCTTCGGGGCGGTAGCGGATGGCCATCCGGCGGGCCTGGAAGTCACGGAAATCGGAGCACGAGCTGACCTCGAGCCAGCGCTCGACGCCGGGCGACCAGACTTCCAAGTCGTATTTGCGGGCCTGGGTGAAACCCATCTCGCGCGTGCTCATGAGCAGGACCCGGTAGGCGAGTCCCAGGCGCTGAAGGAGGACTTCGGCCCGTTCCGTCATCCACTCGAGGGCGGCCGGCGAGTCCTCCGGCTTCTCGAACAGGACCATCTCGACCTTGTCGAACTGGTGGAC
>JACCVB010000234.1 GCA_013698385.1 Chloroflexota bacterium | reverse complement strand
GCGGCGTTCCTGCCCCAGATCATCAACATGCTGACCCCGCACGGGCGCGTCCCGTCGGGCGGCCTCGACTCCTCGACCGGAAGCGCCGGGACGCCCGACCTCGGCGGCCTGCTGGGTGGGTTGCTCGCCGGCGCTGGCGGCATGGGCGGTCCTGGTGGCCTGAGTGGCCTCGGCGGCAAGTCGCAGAGCGGCCTCCCTGGCCCCGGCACCACCACCGACGCATCGAGCGGAACCGGCGCGGCGCCCGATCTGGGCGGACTCGATGGCCTGTCGCGCGGGCTGGGTGACGACAAGGGCCGCTGACCCGACCCGTCAGGACCAGGAACGGGTGATCTGGCTGTCGTCCGTGCATCCGGACGGCAGCGCGTGACCTGACCCCGCCGCAGTCCGGCCGACCAATGCGCAGCTGATCCGCCTGACACCATCGCGGGCCCTGGACCGGGCGCTCCGACAAGCGACGTGCCCGGTCCGATGAGGATCGCGAAGCGGCTATCCGGCGGGGCTGCCGCCGTCCTTCGGTTCCTGGGGGTCGACGCCGGTGTAATCTCGCGCGGTCGAGGTGCCCGTGGCACGCTCTGTCTCGCCCTTCTTGCCCATGTCCTTCCGGCCGTGCTCCTGTTCCGTCGCGCTGACCTCTTCTCCGCGGCGTGACATGCCGGCGGTCGTCTGTTCGGTCTTGTTCGGTGTCGTTTCGTGATCCACGGTGGTCCTCCGTTGGCTCCGAGCGGGCGATGGCCAGAAACGAGCCAGGTCCGCGTCCGCTCAGCGCATGACAACCCACCGTGCCTTGCGCTCGCCCCAGCGAGCCCGCCTGGTCTGTCAGGTCCGTTACAGACTGCCAACGTCCATCGGTCGGGCGGCATCGTCGCCCACGACCCACAGCCGTTCGAGCGTCCACGAGATGGCCTCACCGGGCGCTATGACGGGCCGGCCAGGGACACGGAGGCCGACCGAGCCCGCCGGGGTCGCGAGCCGGTAGTCGGTGTGCGGGCCGCGAAAGGCGACCATCTCTACCGTTGCCGGAAGGTCCCCGCCCAGGCGGACCCAGTCCGGGCGGACCACGGCCCGGACTGGCCCGGCAACGACCGGATCCGCCGACCCGACCTCCACACTCTGCGCGCAACCTGCCACCTCCACCGGCACCCGACCTGTGCCACGGCCATCGAGTCGAACATCGATGATCGACGCGGGCCCGGTCAGGCGCGCGGCCCACAGGTCCACCGGACAGGCATAGACCGTGGCTGGGTCGCCCTGCTGGACGATCCGTCCGCCGCGGATCAGGACGACGCGGTCGGCCAGGGCGAGCGCCTCGGACGTGTCATGGGTGGCGTACAGGGCGCCCGCCCCGGATTGCCGGCGGTGCAGGACGATCTCGGACTGGAGGCGCTCGCGGAGGGCGGCATCCAGATGGGCCGTCGGTTCATCGAACAGGTAGAGGGACGCCTTGCGCGCGAGGGCCCGTCCGAGCCCGACCCGCTGCTGCTCACCGCCCGAGAGTTCCGCCGGTCGGCGGTCGGCGAGGTGCCCGATGGCCAGCAGGTCCAGGATGCGCGCAGCCTCGCGGCGGGCCTCCGCGGCGGCCACACCACGCCGGCGGATCGGGAACGCGACCGTGTCCAGCGCGTTCATGTGCGGCCATAGCGCATAGCCCTGGAAGACGACCGCCAGATCGCGACGCTCCGGGGGCTCATGGCGATCCGGCCCGGCGACGAGTCGACCACCGACCTCGATCTCGCCGGACCGCGCCCGAAGGAAGCCCGCGATGACGGACAGGATCGTCGTCTTGCCCGATCCCGACGGACCCAGGAGGGCCACCATCTCGCCTCGATCCACCTCCAGGTCGAGCTCCGGGATGACCAGACTGGCAGGACCGTAGCCGACCATCACGTTTCGGCAGCTGACCGCCGCACCGCCGGTGGGCGTCATGCCGCCGGCCCCGGGCGCCGGTTGCGACGACGGCGGCTCCCGTTCGTCCCGGCCGGGGCCAGCACCGCCCAGAGGACGGCCAGGGGCGCGGCCGCAAGCGCGACGATGCCGGTCAGCAGCAGCGCGAGCGCGGCGGTGACCGTGGGGTCACCCAGTTGCTGGACATTGAGGACGACGACGGCCAGCGTGGCGCTGTTCGGGCCGTACAACAGGCTGGACATCGTCAGCTCGTGGAGAGCGAACACGAAGACGATCAGCCAGGCGGCGACGAGCGACGGTCGCATGAAGGGCACGATCACGGATCGGAGCGCGTCGAGCGGAGCCGCGCCGCTGACCCGCGCCGCCCGGACCTGGTCCGGGGGCAAGCGGTCGACTGAACCTGCGAGCTGTCGATAGCCGAGCGCCCAGAACTTCGCCACGTACGCGACGAGGATGATCGCGAGGCTGTTGCGCAACCAACCGCCATACGCCAGGAGCACACCCACGGCCAGCGCGGAGCCCGGGACGGCGAATCCCACCGTCACCGCGGTGCCCAGCGACCGCGATCGACCGCGGAGCACCCCGGCGGCGATGGCACCGAGCCCGAGGACGACCGTCGCCGCCACGACCGAAAGCAGGAGGCTATGGCCGAGGCCTGCGACGAACCGACCGTCGAGCGCCGTGGCGAAGTTGTCCAGCGTCCAGTTCGCGGGGACCGGCTCGAGCCCGGCCGCGCGGGTCACCGCCGCCAGGCCGAGGGCCGAGAACGGCAGGATCGTCGTCAGGGCGATCGCGCCTCCCAGCAGCAGGGCCATGACACGCCCGCCCGACGAGCGTTCCGGCGAGCCGGCCGGCAGTGCAGTCCTGGATGTCGCGCGCCCGGTGAGGAGGGCGTCGGACGAACCCACCACCGCCGATGCCAGCACGATCAGCGACACGGCCAGGGTCGTGGCCCGCACGAATGCGGCCGGGTCCGCGGACAGGGCCAGGTCCTGGTACAGGCGCGTCGTGATCGTGGTGAAGCCAGCCGGCGTTCCAAGGACGGCCGGCACGCCGAAGGCATTCACGGCAAACACGAACACAACGACCGCGGCGGACAGCAATGCTGGCCGAAGGAGCGGCAGCGTGACCGTCCGCAGCGTCACGATCCGACCGGCCCCGCTCGCCCGGGCCGCTCGCTCAAGGTCCGGTTCCACCCTCGTCGCGAGCGCACCGGCAACGATGAGCCAGACCAGCGGCGTCGCTGCGAC
>JACCVB010000211.1 GCA_013698385.1 Chloroflexota bacterium | reverse complement strand
ACTCCGTGGCGTCCAACCCGATCGTCCGCTACGTCGCCGATGCCCTGCGCTTCTACTTCGAGTTCCATGCGAACTACGACGGCTTCTACGGCGCGTTCATCCACGATCCGCTGGCCGTGGCGGCCGCCCTGGATCGCTCGCTCGTCACGAGCCAGGCCATGTTCGTCGACGTCGAGACGCGCGGCGAGCTGACGACCGGAATGACCGTCGCGGACCCGCGCCGACTGACGGGACGCGCCCCGAACCTAGACGTGGCCCGGAGCGCCGACGTCGCGACGTTCCTCGACCGACTCGTCGAGCGTCTCGGCGGGCTGGCGGCGACCCACCCGAACGTGGCACGCTAGAGCAGGGCGGGGACGGCATCCCAGTCGGGCCGTCAGGGACATCGAAGTGGAGGCGAGTGGAACCATGAGCTGGGGTCGCTTCGATACGAGGACGATCGTCCTCATCCCGATCGCCATCGCGATCAATATCGTGCTCGGCCAGACCGTCGGGACCGCGCTCAAGATCCCGATCTACCTCGATTCGATCGGGACGATCCTCGTCGGGGTCCTGGCCGGACCGATCCCGGGTCTGGTGACCGGGGTCCTGGCCAATCTCATCTGGGGTTATGTCCTGCCGGCTCCCTTCCATTCCGATTTTGCCGCGCCCTTCTTTCCGGTTGCGGCATTCATCGGTCTGTTCGCTGGCACGATCGCCCAGATCGGTTTCTTCCGCAGCAGGCGGAACACAGACTGGGGACGGCTGCTCATCGGTGCGCTCGTCGTCATCGTCGTTCTCGCCGGCATCGGCTATTACGGATTTCTCCCGTTCTATACCGAAGGCAGCTTCACGTTCTTCGGAGACACGTCCGCTGCCGGGCCGTTCTTCACGATCCTCGGATACGTCATCGGCATCGGGATCGTGGGTGCGATCATCGGTCTCATCGCCCTTCTGTTCCTTCGTCGGGACCTGGGCGTTGCCTATGTGGCGCTCGGCGGCCTCATGTGCGGGATCGTATCCGCTTTGATCTCGGCCCCGATCTCCGCCGCACTTGGCGGCGTTACCGGGTCCGGTACGGACGCACTCGTGGCGATATTCCAACAAGCTGGCGCGGATCTGTCCAAAGCGGTCTTACAGCAGGGACTCCTGTCGGACCCGATCGACAAGACGATCGAGTTCATCATCGTGTTCGTGCTCCTCCAGGCCCTGTCGCGCCGATTCATCGCTCGGTTCCCGCAAGGAGAGAAGGCCATCGGACTCGAGGAAGCGTCGTAGCAAGGGAGTCGCCGCCTTGATCGAAGCCGACGTCCTCGATCCAGATGACGAAGCCCAGATCCGACGCCTCATTCCGGCGACTCCCAGCCGATATCACCGGCTCAACCCGTTAACGAAGGCATCCATTGCCACGAGCGGGTCCATCGGAGCCTTCATCCTTGGCGGCTTCGTCGGTCCGATCATCGTCATCGCCGGGATGATCGCGTTTGCAGTGTCGGCTCGAGTGCTCCCGACCCTGGCTCGAGCGTCCTTCCTCCTGACGTTGCCGATCGCCATCTCGGTGGTCCTGGTCAGCGTCTTCACCCGCTCGGGCACGACGGTGTTGTTCCAGATCGGCCCCTTCGATGCCACCGTCGAGGGTGTCGATTTTGCCGGCCAGACGCTCGTCCGGCTGTTCGCCATCTCGCTGTCCATCGGCCTGTTCGTGCTGACGACCGAGCCACGTGCTTTCGTCTTCGACCTGGAGCGCCGAGGCGTTTCTCCCCGACTCGCGTTCATCGCCGTGGCGACCCTCGAGGCCGTGCCCGCGCTGATCGAACGGGCCGCCGTTGTCGGCGAGAGCCAGCGCGCCCGCGGGCTGGACACGGAGGGCAGCCTGCGGGCCCGCCTGCGCGGTCTGCTGCCGCTGGTCGGGCCTGTCATCCTGGGCTCGCTGACCGACGTCGAGGAGCGCAGCCTGGCGCTCGAATCGCGGGCGTTCAGTCGGCCGGGCCGCCGACACCTGCTCTGGTCGATGCCGGACACGGGCTGGGAACGGGTCCTGCGCTGGGGCCTCCTGGCGCTGCTCCTCGGGATGACTGTGGCGCGCGTCAGCGGCCGACTATGAGGGTCCCGCCGGTGCTCGGATGCTGACCCTCGACAACGTCAGCTATCGCTACGCGGGCTATTCGACGATCGTCCTGCAGGATGTCAGCC
>JACCVB010000206.1 GCA_013698385.1 Chloroflexota bacterium | reverse complement strand
CGTCCCCGACGATGTCACCGAGCTTCTGGTCCTGTCGGGCGACGTGCCGCTCGTGAGCGCCGCCGATCTCGAGGCCATTTTGGAGGCGCGCCGCCAGGACGACGCCGCGATCGCGCTGGCCAGCGTCTTCGCCGCCGATCCGGCTGAGCTCGGTCGGGTCGTGCGCAGCGAATTCGGCATCGTCGAGCGGATCGTGGAGGCCCGTGACGCGGACGACGAGGAGCTCGAGGGCAATGAGGTCAATGCCGGGTTGTACGCGTTCGATGCCGCCTGGCTCCGTCGGCGGATCGAATCGCTCGAGCCGTCCGGCGCCACCGGCGAGTACTACCTCACGGAGCTCGTCCGCCTGGCCCGCGAGGACGGCCGCCTCGTGTCGGCCGTCGCGTTCGAGGATGACGGGCGCTTCGACGGCATCAACGACCGCTCGCAGCTGGCCGCCGCGGAGTGGAACCTGCGGGTCCGACGCAACGAGACCCACATGCGTGCCGGGGTGACGATGCGCGACCCTTCCACGGTCTATCTCGATTGGGACGTGACCCTGGCGGAGGACGTCACCCTGGAACCGAACGTCATCCTGCGCGGGACCACCTCGATCGGTCGCGGCAGCGTCGTCGGTCCGGGCAGCCAGCTCATCGATAGCGTCGTTGGCGAGGGCTGCCGGGTCTGGTCCAGCGTGGTCGAATCGTCCACGATCGAGGACGGCGCGACGGTCGGACCGTTCAGCCACCTGCGGCCGGGCAGCGTCGTCGGCGCTGGTGCGGAGGTCGGCAACTTTGCCGAGCTGAAGAACACGACCCTCGGCGAGGGCTCCAAGCAGCACCACGTGAGCTACCTCGGCGATGCCTCGATCGGGCCGCGGGTCAATATCGGCGCCGGCGCGATCACGGCCAACTACGACGGCACGAGCAAGCACCGGACGACGATCGGCGAGGGTGCGTTCATCGGCGTGGACACGATGATCGTCGCGCCGCGCGACATCGGCGCAGGTGCCAGGACCGGCGCCGGCGCCGTCGTGACCAAGGATGTGCCACCGCGCAAGCTGGCGGTCGGCGTACCGGCACGGATTCGCGAGATCCGATCCAAACCCGTAACGGACGACCCGACTAGGTGACCGGCCCCGTCTTCGAGCTCGGCCTGATCGCCGTGCTCATCCTGCTCAACGGCATCTTTTCGGCCACCGAGATCGCGCTCGTCACCATCCGGCGCAGCCGGATCCAGCAGCTCGTCGACGACGGCAACGCCGGGGCGATCCGGGTCCAGCGCCTCAAGGAGAACCCCGGCCGTTTCCTCGCGGTCATCCAGATCGGGATCAACTTCCTGGGCTTTCTGGCCTCGGCCTTCGCGGCCGTCAGCCTCGTCGATGGCATGGCTGACTGGCTCGCCGGCTTTGGGCCGCTCGCGGACATCGCCGGCGGCATCGCTCTCGTCATGGTCACGGTCCTGCTGACCATCTTCACGATCATCTTCGGCGAGCTCGTGCCCAAGCAGATCGGCCTCGCCCACGCCGAGCGCGTGGCGATGACGAATAGCCGTCTGCTGGAGGTCCTGGGCACAGTCTTCGCACCGCTCGTCGGGTTCCTGACGTGGACGACGAAGCGGATCAGCCGGCTGTTCAAGGCGGACGTCGCCGCCGAGGAGCGGATCAGCTCGGAGGAGCTGCGGTTGATCATCGAACAGGGCGGCGAACAGGGCATCCTCGAAGCAGAGGAGGAGCAGATGATCCACGCGGTCATCGAGCTCGGCCAGCAGCGCGTCCACGAGGTCATGGTCCCGCGCATCGCGATGGTCAGCCTGCCCGTGTCGGCCACCTTCGACACCGCGATCGATACGGTCGTGGATCAGGGTCACAGCCGGATCCCGGTCTACGAGGAATCGATCGACCAGATCGTCGGCATCCTGTATGCGAAGGACCTCCTCCCGTTCCTCAAGGGCGACGTGGATAGCCGGCCGTCGCTGCGGATGCTGCTTCGGACACCGGTCCTCGTGCCCGAATCGATGACCGTGGACGACCTGCTGCACGACCTCCAGCGGCGCAAGGTCCATATCGCGATCGTGCTCGACGAATACGGCGGCACGGCAGGGTTGGTCACGATCGAGGACCTGATCGAGGAGATCGTCGGCGAGATCCAGGACGAGTACGACGTGGAGGAGCCGCTCATCGTGCGCCTGTCCGACGAGGCGGCGCGGGTCGACGGTCGGGCCGACGTGGACGACCTCTCGGAATTGTTCGACATCCAGCTCGCGCTGGAGGACGACGACGAGTACGACACCGTCGGGGGACTGATCTATCACCGCATCGGCGGGGTGCCCAAGCCGGGCGACCAGATCCGCGTCGATGGGTTGACCCTGACGGTCGAAACGACGGACGGTCGGCGGGTGGGCAAGGTGCTGGTCGCACGGACCCGCGAAGGCGACGAGATCGCCAACGACGAAGGGGATCGCTAGGCGGAGATGACCCCGACGATGATCTCCTCCAGCCGTGCCCGAGCAGCCGGCTGCACGACGCCCGCCGCGTCCAGCTCGGCCAGCGCTTCGTTGCGGTAGCGCCTCGCCTCATCGCGCGTGTACTCGCGAGCGCCCACCCCCTCGAGGAGCCCGACGATCTCGGCCACCTCGGCGTCGGTCGGGTCGGTCAGGTCGTAGAGCGTCATCAGTCGGTCTCGGTCGGCTGGCCCGGCGTGTTCGAAGGCGTAGATGACGGGCAGGGTCTTCTTCTTGTTGGCCACGTCGGTCGGGACCTTGCCGGTCGCCCGTTCCGCGCCCCAGATGCCGAGCAGGTCGTCATTGAGCTGAAAGGCGAGACCGAGGGCATAGCCGAACGCGCGATACCGCGAGATGACGGTCTCGTCATCCGTGGCCAGCAGCGCACCCGCCTCGATGGACGCCGCGATAAGTGCCGCGGTCTTGCGCCCGATCATGTCGAAATAGCCGTCCACGCTCATCGGCGCATCCGAGGCGCTGGCCGCGATATCGATGTACTGGCCCTCACACAAGGCCAGGCAAGTCTCGTCGAACAGGCGCATCAGCCGCAGGACCGTGGCATCGCTGAACCCGAGGTCCGTCAATCGATGGAGGGCGATCCGCGACAGGCTGAACAGCGCATCGCCCGCATTGATCGCCTGGGGCACGCCGTGGATCGACCACAGGGTGGGCCGATGACGCCGTTCCGTGTCGCCGTCCTCGATGTCGTCGTGGACCAGGCTGAAGTTGTGGCCGAGCTCCACGGCGGCCGCTCCCGGCAGGGCGCGCTGGTGATCGCCGGCGATGGAGGCATACGCAAGCAGGCCAAGGAGCGGCCGCATCCGCTTGCCGCCCGAGGCACCGGTGCCGTCCAGGGCGAGGTGATAGCGGACCATCTCGTACAGCCCGTGGGTGCTCGGATCACGGTCCTGGACGAGGCGGAGGATCTCGCCTTC
>JACCVB010000188.1 GCA_013698385.1 Chloroflexota bacterium | reverse complement strand
GCACCATCCACGGGGACCAGCCGGTCCGGCCCTCGTCACGCCAGGCGGGCGCGTCCCCCTCATGGTGCTCGTTGCCCGGTCCGGGGCCTGGAAGGCGCCGGGCGTAGCTCGTCGGCCGGCTCGTCGTCCGGATCTTCGGTGGGGTCGAAGGCCCAGGCCCAGGGGCGCGTCCCGGTCCCGCTCGAACAGCCACTCCAGGTCCGGTTCGCGCCTCGCCTCGCGAACGGTGTCGTCGGCGCTGGCCTCATGCACTTGCTGCGGCCGATCACGCTTGTCCGGCCGTCGCGCTCGTCGACACCCCTGGGAGCCTCTGGCACCCGTGCGACGGCGACCGGCTCGGGGGTCTCGTCGACCGGTTCAGCCGCCACCTGCGTCAGCTCACCGTCGTGCGCGCGCCGGAACCCGGCGAGGTAGGCGTCGACGTACTCGGGAGGGATGTCGGGAGGGACCTCCGGCTCCCCCGAGGTCGGCGTGGTGGACGGCACGGCCCTACCGTACGACCACTGGATAAGCGGCTCAGTAGGCCCCGGACCGACCGATGACGGCGCCCACAGTGCGCACCATGACCAGGAGACCCGCGTGATGCGCGGGCCCAGACCTCAGCCGCTACCCCCGCAGGCCGCCGATATGTTCTCGATACCAGGCCACGGTGGATTCGATCCCCTCACGCAGACCGATCCGAGCCGTCCAGCCGGCGTCGGCCAGCTTCGTCAGGTCCAACAGCTTCTGTGGCGTTCCGTCGGGCTTGGAGGAGTCCCACATGGTGTCGCCTTCGAAACCCAGAACGTCGCCGACTATCTGCGCGATCTGCTTGATGGTGGCGTCCTTGCCGGTGCCGATGTTGACCTGCTGGGGACCGTCGTAGTGCTCGAGCAGGTGAAGGCAAGCGGCTGCCATGTCGTCGACGTGCAGGAACTCCCGCCGCGGCGCACCCGTTCCCCAGTTCGTGACGTGTCCCGCACCAGACGCGACCGCCTCGTCGTACCGGCGGATCAGCGCAGGAAGGACGTGTGAGCCGCGTGGGGAGAAGTTGTCACCGGGACCATAGAGATTGGTCGGCATAGCGGAGATCCACGACTTGCCGTATTGCCGCCGCGCTGCCTGAATATGGAGGATGCCGGCGATCTTCGCGATCGCGTAGGCGTCGTTCGTCTCCTCGAGCGGACCGGTCAGGAGCGAGTCCTCGCGGATCGGCTGCGGAGCCAGCCTCGGATAGATGCACGAGGAGCCGAGGAAGAGCAACCGCTCGACGTTCGAGCTGAGCGCCGCATCGAGCACGTTGGCCTGTATCTGGATGTTCTCCGACAGGAAGTCGACAGGGTAGGTGCTGTTGGCCAGGATCCCACCGACCTTGGCCGCGGCCAACACCACGTAGCGGGGTCTGGTCTGGGCGAAGAAGTCGAAGACGGCCGACCGCTCCTTGAGGTCGAGCTCAGCCGACGAGCGGCCGACCACATCCACGAATCCCTCGGCCTCTAACGTGCGCCCGATGGCCGAGCCCACCAACCCCCGGTGTCCGGCGACGTAGAAGGTGGCGCTCCGATCGAGCCGGGAGGGCTGGAAGCCGGAGCTCACTGCTCGGTCCCGAGTCGAGGCCAACCGTCGAGATCGGGCCGATCGATCCATGGCTTGCCCTCATGGGTCAGAGCCTCGATGTCCGCGTCCACCATGATCCGGGCCAGGCGCTCGGTGTCGACCTGCGCTTTCCATCCGAGCACGCGCTCTGCCTTCCTGGCGTCTCCCACCAACGCGTCCACCTCGGTCGGCCGCAAGTATTGCTCGTCGAACCTCACGTGCTTCTCCCAGTCCAGCCCCGCGTGCTCGAAGGCCGTAACAAGGAAGTCACGAACTGTGAAGCTGCCGCCCGTCGCCAGAACGAAGTCCTCGGGCCTCTCCGCCTGCAGCATTCGCCACATGCCCTCGACGTACTCAGGCGCATAGCCCCAGTCCCTGACGGAGTCGAGGTTCCCCATGTAGACGTAGTCCTCGACTCCCGCTTGGATGCGGGCAACCGCTCGTGTGATCTTCCTCGTCACGAACGTCTCACCTCGACGGGGCGACTCGTGGTTGAACAGGATGCCGTTGACAGCGAACATGCCATAGGCCTCCCGGTAGTTCCGCGTCACCCAGTAGGCGTACACCTTGGCCGCGCCGTACGGCGACCTCGGGTAGAACCGAGTCTCCTCGTCCTGGGGTGGCGCAGACGCACCGAACATCTCTGAGCTCGAAGCCTGGTAGTAGCGGCAGTTGACCCCGGCCAGTCGCACCGCCTCGAGCAGCCGCATCGACCCGATGCCGGTCGTGTTCCCGGTGTGCTCCGGCTCGTCAAAGCTCACCCGCACGTGTGACTGAGCGGCAAGGTTGTAGACCTCGTCGGGGTTGATGCCGTGGAGCAGAGTGACAAGACGGACCCCGTCGGACAGGTCGCCGTAGTGGAGGAACAGCCGCGCGTCGGATTCATGCGGATCCTGGTAGAGATGCTCGATCCGCGACGTGTT
>JACCVB010000171.1 GCA_013698385.1 Chloroflexota bacterium | reverse complement strand
GGTGCCGAAGAACTCCTTCAGCGCCGCCACCACAGGCCGGATGTTGATCAGGGTCTGCGGCGTGATGGCCTCGACGTCCTGCGTGGTCATGCGCTCCTTGACGACGCGCTCCATGCGCAGGAGCCCGATCCGGAACGCGTTCTGGATGAGCTCGCCGTTGGCGCGGATCCGACGGTTGCCGAGGTGGTCGATGTCGTCGGCGACGCCGTGCCCGTTGTTGAGCTCGATGAGCTGGCCGACGATCGCGGCGATGTCTTCCTTGCTGATCGTCCGCTGCTCGCGCGGAAGCTCGATCCCGAGGCGGGCCGCGACGACGTCGAGCTTCTTGTTGAACTTGTAGCGACCGACGCGACCGAGGTCGTAGCGGCGGAAGTTGAAGAAGAGGCTCTCGACCAGCTGGCGGGCGTTGTCCCCGGTGGGCGGATCGCCCGGGCGCAGCTTCTTGTAGACCTCGATCAGCGCTTCCTGCTGGGTCTTCGTCAGGTCCTTGTCGAGGGTCTGGGCGATGTACGGGTGCTCCGGATCGGTGTCGATCATCCCGAACAGGCCGCTGATCTCGTCGTTCTGCTCGTAGCCCACCGCGCGGAGCAGGGTCGTCGCGGCGATCTTGCGCTTGCGGTCGACCTTGACCCAGAGCTGGTCCTTGTTGTTGGTCTCGAACTCGAGCCAGGCGCCCCGGTTGGGGATGACCTTGGCCGAGAAGAGCATCCGGCCCGAGGTCGGATCCTCCACCTCGCTGTAGTAGACCCCCGGCGAGCGGACGAGCTGGCTGACGACCACGCGCTCCGCGCCGTTGATCACGAACGTGCCCTGGTCCGTCATCCAGGGGTAGTCGCCCATGTACACGCGCTGGCGCTGGATCTCGCCTGTCTCCTTGATCAGGAGCTCGACGTTGACGTAGAGCGGCTTGCTGAAGGTGAGGTCCTTGGTCCGGCACTCCTCCTCGGAGTACTTGGGCGTCCCGAACTCGTAGTCCAGGAACTGGAGCTCCATCACCTTGCCGGTGAAGTCCTTGATCGGGCTGATCTCGTCGAACAGCTCGCGCAGGCCGTTCTCGGTGAACCAGGCGAACGAGTCGAGCTGGAGCTCGATCAGGTTCGGGATCGGCAGGACCTCGGGGATCCGGGCGTAGCGCTTGCGCGCCGAAACGGCCGTCGGGGTCGACGACTCAGCAGACAGCATGAAGAGACGGCTCCTTGACGGAGGAAGGGGTGTGGGGGGCCACGCTCACAGAACGACCAATTGTATCGCTGGTGGTTGATCTGTCAACCGACCTTAATGACCCCTCGCAAGGCGCGCCGGGCGGTCCGCAGGCCTGGCACGGACCCCGACGGGACCGTAGCGCTTGTCGGGCGGTCCGCAGACCTACCCGCGGAACCCCGACGGGACCGTAGCGCTTGTCGGGCGGTCCAGGCGAAGGCGCGGGGCGAGGCCCGTCGCGAGCGCACCACGCGGTGCGTGAGCGACGAACGCAGCCCGCAACGCCCGCCTGGACCAGTCGGCAAGTGCTACTTGATTTCGACCTTGGCGCCTTGCTCTTCGAGGGCAGCCTTGATCTTCTCGGCCTCGTCGCGGGTGACGCCTTCCTTGACCGGCTTCGGCGACGCGTCGACGAGGTCCTTGGCCTCCTTGAGGCCGAGACCCGTGAGCTCACGGACCACCTTGATGACCGGGATCTTGTTCGGCCCGATCTCGGTGAGGGTCGCGGTGAACTCGGTCTGCTCCTCGACGACGGCCGGGGCACCGTCACCGGCGGCAGCACCCGCGCCCGGAGCCGCCGCGGCCGCGACCGGGGCGGCGGCCGTGACGCCGTAGCGATCCTCGAACTGCTTGATGAACTCGGACAGCTCGAGGACGGTCATCTTGTCGATCGATTCGAGCAGGTCGTCCTGGGTCAGCGTAGCCATGATGGGATCTCCTTCTTGATGTTCGGGGTCAGGGGATGGCAGGCGATCACGCCTGGGGGTTCTGTCGTGCCTTCTGCTCCGCTACCTGCGACAGGGCATAGCCCAGGTTGCGCAGGGGCGCGGCGAACAGCCCGGCCAGGGTGGCGACGGGCGCCTGCATCCCACCGGCCAGCTTGGCCAGCAGGACCTCTCGTGAGGGGAGCGTTGCCAGGCGGACGACCGCCTCGGCACTGATCGCCCGGTCGCCCAGCACCCCACCGGTCACCCGCACGACGCGGGCATACGGCCGGGTCGCGTCGAGGACGGCCTTGGCGGTTCGGGCCTCGTCCGTCCCGAAGGCGATGGCCGTCGGGCCGACGAGCAGGGGCGACAGGGCCTCGCCCACCGAATCCTCGGCGGCGATGCGCATCAGCCGGTTCTTGACCACCCGATACGTCACGTCCTGCTGGCGCAGGGCGCGCCGGATCTCGGCGATCTCCTTCACGGTGAGGCCGCGGTATTCCGAGACGATCATCGTCCGGGCGTTGGCGAGTTCCGCACGTAACTGGGCGATCGTCTCGCGCTTGGCCTCGGTCGGCATGGAACCTCCTTTTCCGTTTCAGCACGCGGACCGGCGTGCGGCGGTGGGGCGACCGGATCGCTCCGGACATCCCTGCGACGGTCCTGACGACCTCCCATGGGAGGCTGACCCGGCTCGCAGGGGCGCACCCACCGATCGGTGGAGGCACCGACTGCCTCGGCGTGCTCGTCGTCGTCCCCGCTCTTCACCCGGCTGGGTGACGAGCGGTCCGGTCCGGCGGATCAAGTCCGGCACGTCGGCCGCCTTCCGGCGGTGGCGCGCGTAGGACGCAGGCTGTCTGCGGCGGTCCGTCGTTGTGTGATCAGACGACGCGCCTCTCGGCCGTCGTCGCGTGTGGTGGTCGGCGACCCGCCGACCGGGGGTCAGGCGACCGCGGCCGCCAGGACGGCCGGCACGTCCACCCGGATCCCCGGGCCCATCGTGCTGGCGATCGTCAGGTTACGGAGATACTGGCCCTTGGCGCCGGCCGGCTTGGCACGGTTGACGGCGTCGACCAGCGCGGCGAGGTTGTCGACCAGCTGCGCCGGTTCGAAGCTCGCCTTACCGACCGCGACATGGATGATCGCGGCCTTGTCCACCTTGAACTCGACTCGACCGCCCTTGACCTCCTTGACCGCACGCTCCAGGTCGAAGGTGATCGTGCCGGCCTTGGGGTTCGGCATCAGGCCGCGCCGGCCCAGGATCTTGCCGAGCTTGCCGACGAGACCCATCGAGTCCGGCGTGGCCAGGGCGACATCGAATTCCAGCCAGCCCGCTTCGATCCGCTTGACCAGGTCTTCACCGCCGACCTCGTCGGCACCGGCGCGCAGAGCTTCCTGGGCCTTCTCGCCCTGGGCGAAGACCACGACCCGGACGACCTTGCCCGTGCCGTGCGGCAGGACCACCGTGCCACGGACCATCTGGTCGGCGTGGCGGGGATCCACGCCCAGGCGGATGTGGGCCTCCACCGAGGCGTCAAAGGCGACGGTCGTCGTCTGCTTGACGAGGTCCGCGGCCTGCAGCGGCGGGTAGGCCTGCTCGCGATCGATCAGCTTGGCTGCTTCGAGGTACTTTTTGCCGTGTGCCATTTCGTGCGATTCCCTTCCTGTCGGTCGGCGCTGTCCGACCTCCCCCATCAGAGTCGATCTCCTAGCACCCCGGGGTGCTGGGCGAGGATCGTCTGCGTCGGGTGCCTTACCCGACGATCTCGATGCCCATCGATCTCGCCGTGCCTTCGACCTGGGCGGCCGCGGCCTCCGCGTCGTTGGCATTGAGATCGGCCATCTTGATCGCCGCGATCTCGCGGATCTGGTCCTTGGTGACCTTGCCGACCGTCTCGCGCTTGGTGGTGCCCGCGCCCTTCTCGACACCGGCCGCCTTGCGCAGGAGGTCCGCCGCGGGCGGCGTCTTGAGGATAAACGTGAACGAACGATCCTCGAAGACGGTGATCTGGGCCGGGATGATCTGCCCGGCCTTGTCCGCGGTCTTCTCGTTGTAGGACTTCGTGAATTCGACGATGTTGATGCCGTGCGGACCCAGCGCGGTGCCGACGGGCGGGGCGGGCGTCGCCTTGCCAGCGGGCAGTTGCAGGGTCAGGACGATTCGGATCTTCTTGGCCACGGGGGGTGTTCCGGTTCCTTTCTTGGCGCCTGGGCGCCTTAGAGCTTCTCGACCTGGAGGAAGTCGAGTTCGACCGGGGTCTCGCGGCCGAAGATGCTCACCAGGACCTTGACCTTGTTGCGCTCCGGGTTGACCTCCTCGACCGTGCCGATGAATTCGGCGAACGGTCCGTCGGTCACCCGGACGCTCTGGCCCTTGGTGAAAGCGACGCGGAACTTGGGCGTCTCCACGCCCATGTGCCGCAGGATCTGCTTGACTTCGGTCTCATCCAGCGGGATCGGCTCGCTGCGAACGCCCGGGATATTGGCCCCACCGACGAAGCTGGTGACCCCAGGCGTATTACGCACGACGAACCAGCTGTCCGGGTCCAGGATCATCTCCACCAGGACGTAGCCCGGGTAGACCTTCTTCTGGACGGTGTGGCGCTGGCCCTGGCGGATCTCGATCTCGTCCTCCATCGGGACGAGGACCTGGAAGATCTTGTCCTCCATGCCCATCGACTCGATCCGGTGCTCGAGGTTGGCCTTGACCTTGTTCTCGTAGCCCGAGTACGTGTGGATGACGTACCAGCGCTTCTCGGGCGCCTTCGTCTCCAGCCCGGTGAGATCCGTCATGGTCATCCCGCCAACAGGCCGAGCAGGCCCTGGAAGAACGAATCCAGGATGGTGATGTAGATCCCGACGACGAGGCTGATCGCGAAGACCAGCACGGTCAGGTTGCGGACCTGCTCGCGAGTCGGCCAACTCACCTTGCGGAGCTCTGACCAGACTTCATCGAAGTAGCGGCGGAGGCGGGTCACGTCGTCGTTCTTCTCTCAGGCTCGTGGGGAGGGATGGCAGGGGCGATAGGACTCGAACCTACAACCGCTGGTTTTGGAGACCAGTGCTCTGCCAATTGAGCTACACCCCTGCGGTGTGGCGACTACTTCGCCTCGCGGTGAAGTGTATGTCGTCGGCAGCGAGGACAGTACTTCTGCAATTCGATCCGGTTCGGATCATTCCGCTTGTTCTTGCGGGTGGTATACGTTCGCTCCTTGCACTCGGTGCAGGCGAGCTGGATGGTGGGACGGGCTTCGACCTTCGCCATGTCAGCCCTACTCGACGATGCTGACGATGGCGCCGGCGCCGACGGTCCGGCCACCCTCGCGGATGGCGAAACGCTGGCCGACTTCGAGGGCGATCGGGGTGATCAACTCGACGCTCATCTCGACGTTGTCGCCGGGCATGATCATCTCCGCCCCGTCGGGCAGGCCGATGGCCCCGGTCACGTCCGTGGTGCGCAGGTAGAACTGCGGGCGGTAGCCGTTGTAGAAGGGGGTATGGCGGCC
>JACCVB010000112.1 GCA_013698385.1 Chloroflexota bacterium | reverse complement strand
TGGCGGAGGCGACCCGACGCGTGCTCGACGCCTCGGGCGTCGACTTCGATTGGGAGGTCGTCGACGCGGGCGAGGCGGTCATGGCGGAGTACGGGACGCCCCTGCCGGAGCACGTCCTCGAATCCGTAAAGCGCAACCGGATCGCGCTCAAGGGCCCGATCACGACGCCCATCGGCGGTGGGTTCCGAAGCGTCAACGTGACGCTTCGCCAGGTGCTCGGCCTGTACGCCAACCTCCGGCCCGCCCGCTCGATGCCAGGCCTCGATACCCGCTACCAGGACGTGGACCTGGTCATCGTCCGCGAGAACACCGAGGACCTGTATGCAGGGATCGAGCACATGGTCGGCCGCGATGCCGCGGAGAGCATCAAGATCATCACCCGTGAGGCCTCGGAGCGGATCGCCCGATTCGCCTTCGACTACGCCGTCGCCAACGGCCGACACAAGGTCACCGCCGTGCACAAGGCGAACATCATGAAACTGTCCGACGGCCTGTTCCTGGAAAGCTGCCGGACGGTCGCCGCGGAGTACGACGGTCGGGTCGAGTTCGAGGATCGCATCGTCGACAACATGTGCATGCAGCTCGTCCAGAAGCCCGAGCTGTACGACGTCCTCGTGCTGCCCAACCTCTATGGCGATATCGTGAGCGACCTCGCGGCCGGACTGGTCGGCGGGCTCGGGGTGGCGCCGGGCGCCAATATCGGGACCGACGCGGCGGTCTTCGAGCCGGTCCACGGCTCGGCACCCAAGTACGCCGGCCTCGACAAGGCCAACCCGACGGCCCTCATCCTGAGCGGTGCCCTGATGCTTCGCCACCTGGGCTATCCGGTCGAGGCGGAGCGCGTTGAGCGGGCCGTTCGCGCCGTCATCGCCGAGGGTTCCGCGACGACCTACGATCTGGGCGGACCCGCCGGGACGAGCGAGTTCGCCGACGCGATCATCGATCGCCTCGCTGCCGAGGGCCAGATCCCGGCCGCCTCGTCCATCAGCGCCTGACGTCCCGCACCGGCCGGCCGATCTCGGAGGATCCATGCTCGTTCGCTACCGGGGAGGGGAGGGGATGCTCGCCTGGGCATTCCACCGCATCTCGGGCGTCGCCATCTGGCTGTTCGTCGTCCTGCACGTGATCGACATCTTCCTGGTCGGCGCGGCTCCGGGCGTCTATGACAGCCTGCTCGGGTTCTACGCGACGCCGCCCGGCATCCTCATGGAGTGGCTGCTGGGGGCCGCCGTGCTGTACCACGCCCTCAACGGCCTGCGCATCATCATCATGGACTTCTGGCCGCGCATGACCCGATTCCATCGGCAGCTGTGGTACGCCAACTGGGTCGTCTTCGTGCTCGTCGGCGTCCCGGTCTCGATCGTCATCGGTGGCCAGTTCGTGCGCAGCCTGCAGCGGTTCTTCGGATGAGCTCGGTCTACTCGCGTTCCGGCCGGATCAAGCCGCAGGGCAGCCGATCCGAGCTTGCCATCTGGTACCTCATGCGCCTGTCCGGCCTGGGCCTGTTCGTGCTGGTCCTGAGCCACTACCTGATCCTGCACGTCCTGTACGACCCCGCCGAACAGGACGCCCAGTGGATCGCCCAGTTCCGCTGGAGCAGCACGTTCTGGCGGGCGTTCGACTGGCTGATGCTCATCCTCGTCCTGTTCCACGCCTTCATGGGCATGCGCGTGGTCATCGGGGACATGACCGCGGACCGGCTGCGCTCGCTGCTGCTGTCTGGCCTGTACCTGCTGGCGGGCCTGCTCTTTGTCCTGGGGACGTTCGTGGTAGTGACGCTGCCCAACGTCGTCCCGGCCGGCTGATCGTGCGGCTGGAACACGACGCGCTGATCGTCGGCGCCGGCGGTGCGGGCCTGTGGGCGGCGGTCGAACTGGCGAAAGCCGGGGTGGATGCGGCCGTCCTGACCAAGATGTACCCGACCCGTTCCCATACCGGCGCGGCCCAGGGGGGCGTGTGCGCGGCCCTGGGCAACCTCGAGGAGGACCACTGGGAATGGCACATGTACGACACGATCAAGGGCGGCGACTACCTCGTTGACCAGGACGCCGCGGAGATCCTGGCGCGCGAGGCGATCGAGACGGTCATCGAACTCGAACACATGGGCCTGCCGTTCAACCGGACCTCCGAAGGCAAGATCGACCAGCGCCGGTTCGGTGGGCACACCCGGAACTTCGGGGAGGGGCCCGTTCGGCGGTCGTGCTTCGCCGCCGACCGGACCGGGCACATGATCCTGCAGACCCTCTACCAACAGGCCATCAAGCACGGCGTGCGCTTCTACGACGAGTACCACGTCGTGGATCTCCTGAGCGAGGGTGGCGAGCTCGGGTCGGGCGGTCGGGCGGCCGGCGTCGTCGCGTACCGGATCGCCGACGGCGGGTTGCACACCATCCGGGCCAAGGCCGTGATGCTCGCCACCGGGGGGTTCGGACGGATGTTCCGGATCACCTCCAACGCGTGGTCGCTGACGGGCGACGGCGTCGCCCTGGCATACCGCCACGGCGTGCCGATGCAGGACATGGAGTTCTACCAGTTCCATCCGACCGGGATCGTCGGCATCGGCATCCTGCTATCCGAGGCGGCTCGCGGTGAGGGTGGCATCCTGCTCAACGGCGAGGGGGAGCGGTTCATGGAGCGCTACGCCCCCACGATGAAGGACCTCGCCCCGCGCGACATGGTCAGTCGCTCCATCTACCAGGAGATCCGGGCGGGGCGCGGGATCGATGGCAAGGACTACGTCTATCTCGACGTCCGACATCTCGGGCGCAAGGTCATCGAAGAGAAGCTGCCCGACATCACGGACTTTGCCCGGGTCTACCAGGGCGTCGAGCCGATCACGGAACCCGTGCCGATCCAGCCCACCGCGCATTACGCGATGGGCGGCATCCCGACGGACGTGCTGACCCGGGTGACCCGCGACGCGGCTGGGACGATCGTGCCCGGGCTATATGCCGCCGGTGAGACGGCGTGCGTCAGCGTCCACGGGGCGAACCGGTTGGGGACGAACTCGCTCGTGGATCTGCTCGTGTTCGGCCGGCGGGCCGGGCGCCAGATAGCGCTCGATGTCCCGGGCGTGGGTATGCCCGACGTCGCGCCGAACGCGGATGCGTCGGCTGCTGCGGAGATCGAGGCGTTGCGCGGCTCGGCCGGCCGGGAATCGGCGCCGCGCATCCGCCGCGAGCTGGCCGACGTGATGATGGACAACGTGGGGGTCTACCGAGACGAGGGCCTGCTGACCGCGGCGCTCAACGAGGTTCGTGAGCTGCGCGGTCGCTATGCGAAGGTCGGCGTCGATGACAAGGGGACCGTCTTCAACACGGACCTGCTCGAGGCGCGTGAACTCGGCTACCTGCTCGATTGTGCCGAGACGACGGTCGTGGCCGCCCTGGCCCGCAAGGAGAGCCGCGGCGCCCATGCGCGCGAGGACTTTCCCGAGCGAGATGACGCACACTTCCTGACCCACAGCCTCGCTACCCGGGCCGAGGGCGGGCCGACGCTCACGTACAAGCCGGTCACGATCACGAAGTTCCAGCCGAAGCCAAGGACCTATTGATGCAGGTCGATCTGAGGATCCTGCGCTACGACCCCGAGCGCGACCAGAAACCGCACTGGGAGTCGTATGCCGTCGAGTGCGACCCGAAGATGGATCGGGTCCTGGACCTGCTCCACCGGGTCAAGTACGAGCTGGATGGCTCGCTAACCTTCCGCCGCTCGTGTGCCCACGGCGTCTGCGGCTCGGACGCGATGCTCATCAACGGTCGGAACCGCCTCGCCTGCAAGCTGCGGGTCGAGCAACTCGGCAAGCGCCGGATCACGGTCGCGCCGCTGCCCGGGTTGCCGGTGATCAAGGACCTCGTGGTCGACATGGACGACTTCTTCGACAAGTACAAGAGCGTCCAGCCGTACCTCGTCAACGACAGTCCTGTGCCGGATACGGAGCGACCGCAATCGCCGACCGAGCGGGCGATCTACGACGACACGACGAAATGCATCCTGTGCGCGGCGTGCACCTCGTCCTGCCCGTCCTTCTGGGCCCAGCCCGCGTATGTCGGCCCGGCGGCGATCGTGAATGCCCACCGGTTCATCTTCGACTCGCGCGACGAGGGCGGGGATGAGCGCCTGGAGATCCTCGCCGATGCGGACGGCGTGTGGCGCTGTCGCACGATCTTCAACTGCACGGATGCCTGCCCGCGTGGCATCCGGATCACCCAGGCGATCCTGGAAGTGAGCAGCGCGATCGTGGGGCGACGGATCTGAGCGGCACGTTGTTCGGCGATCCGGACGATGACGACGGCGGTGACGACGCCCTCGAGGGGCGAGCTGACTCAGCCCACGCGGTGGGGCCCGCGTCACGCCTGTGCTACCTGATCCGGACGGACGGCGCCGCACGCGGCAATCCCGGACCGGCGTCGGCTGGGGCGGCGCTGTTCGACCTCCGCCGACCGGACGCGCGCGACCCGCGAGCCACCCCGGATGCGTCCGTCTCCGAGTATCTCGGCGTCCGCACGAACAACGTGGCGGAGTACATCGGCGTCGT
>JACCVB010000087.1 GCA_013698385.1 Chloroflexota bacterium | reverse complement strand
CCACCACAGGTCGACCGCGGCGCCCGCCGGAAGCGTGTCGGCCGCCTCCGGGACGACGGCCAACGCGTCGGCCAGGGCCAGGGCAGAGAGCACGTGGCTCCCCTGCCCGCCCGAGCCGCCGGCCTGTCGCACGTGGACCCGTCCCTGCGCGTCACGACGGGGAGTGCCAGCCTCGTCGCGATCGGCCACGACCCGGATGAACGCCCGGCGGCCGTGGCTCTTGGCGATCGGTTCGTCCAGTACCGCCCGGTCCACCGGCCGCAGCAGGTCGTCGTCCCGGTGGCCAGCCAGGCGGCGCAGGGCAGGCCGCACGAACAGCTCGAACGTGACGAAGGTCGAGACGGGGTTCCCGGGCAGGCCGAACAGCAGCGTCGGCGCGCGACCCCCCGAGCCGTCATGGTCGGGCGCCCGCGCGGTCCCGAAGGCAAACGGCTTGCCGGGCTGGACGGCCACCCGCCAAAGGTCGATGGAGCCGAACGCCTTGAAGGCGGAGCGCACGACGTCGTACGGGCCGACGGACACGCCACCGGACACGATGATCGCGTCGAGTCCGTCGATCAGGCCCGCACGCAGCCGATCGCGCACGTCGTCCAGTCGATCCGCCGCGATGCCCAGGTCGTACGCCTCGACCCCGCTGGCCTGGACCAGGGCGGCCAGACCTGGCCCGTTCGCATCGGGGATGCCGGCGCCACCGAGTGGCTGCCCCGCGACCCGGATCTCGTCGCCGGTCGCCAGGATCCCGACCCGCGGTCGGCGATGGACGGACACTCGGGCGATGCCACTGCCGGCGGCCAGGGCGAGGGCAGTCGGCGTCAGGACCGTCCCCGCGCGCAGCACGGTGGTGCCCGCCGCGAGGTCGCTCCCCGCAAGGCGCACGGAGCCACCCACCGGCACGACCACATGCACGAGACAGGCCGCGGGCAAGGGCCCCGTCGCGTCGCGTCCCCTGGAGCCACGGGCACCGTCCGCGGATACCGGCGTCGTAGCTTCCACCGGCACGACCGCATCGGCTCCGGGCGGGATGGCCGCCCCCGTGGCGATGCGGACTGCCCTGCCGGCCGGCACCGTAACGTCAGGGACATGCCCCGCGCGGACCTCGCCGATGACCTCGAGGCGGACCGGCGACGACTCGCCGGCTTCCTCTACATCGTGCGAGCGGATCGCGTATCCATCCATCGCCGAGTTGTCCCAGGGCGGCAACGCGATGGCGCTGACCACCGGCTCCGAGACGACCCGCCACAAGGCTCCCCCCTTGAGCGAAACGTCCTCGGTCGCGACCGGACCCGAGATCGCTGCGAACACTCGTTCGCGGGCCTCTTCCACGCTGAAGAGGCGGTCGATGGTCATGGGATGGCGCCGCGCGTCTGAGCCCGGTCCCGAAGCACCTTGGCCACCGCGCGCTGGGTCACGATCCCCGTGAATCTGCCGTCGTCGAGGACCGGCAGCCCATCCAGGCCGGACCGATGCAGCTGTTCGAGGACGGCGCGCAACGTGGTCGAGGGAGCAACGCGCGGCAGGGCGTCGCCGCTGATCATCAGGTCCTCCGCGCGTGTCCCCGCCCAGCGCGCCCGCCGCAGACGCCGGACCTGGCGCGCGCCAACAAGCCCCAGGAGGGCGTTCCCGGCCAGCACGGGGACGGACGCCGGCGTGGTGCCGTCGAGGAGCTGCCCGGCGAAGGTATCGACCGTCAGGCCAGGCGGAACCCCCGGGACGTCGTGGTCCATCACGTCGGCGACGAGGATGCCTTCAAGTAGCACGTCGACCGCGGCGATCCGCTCCACGCTCCGGGCGCTGCCGACGAGGAACCAGCCGGCGAGAACGAGCAGCAGGCCATCGAACGAGTCGACGACCAGGATCCCGACCAGCCCGATGGTGGCGAAGGCAAGCCCGAGCAGACGACCGATCCGCGCCGCCAGATGCACGCCCCGGGTGGCGTCGCCCGTGCGTGACCAGACCAGGCCGCGGACTGCCCGGCCGCCATCCAGCGGATAGGCCGGTAGCAGGTTGACGAGGCCAAGAAGCAGGTTCAGGCCACTGACGATGAGCGCGAGCCGCCCAAGCACCTGCACGGGACCCGATCCGACGAGTTCACCGACGCCCGTCACGAGCAGCAGGACGCCACCGACGGCCAGGCTCACCGCGGGACCGGCAAGCGCGACGACGACCTCATCACGGGCCCGCGTCGCGACGAGTGACGGCGTCGCGGCACCGCCGAAGAAATAGAGCACGACCGGCCCGCCGGGCAGACCGGCTCGCCGCGCCGCGATCGCATGGCCCAATTCGTGGGCCAGGGCGGAAAGCAGGAATGAGGCCGCGATGCCCGCGCCGATCAGCCAACGGACCAACTCGGTCGTGGCCGGGGCCGTCCGACCCACCTCGGACGAGACCGTGACGGCGACGATGGCCAGGATGATCGCCCAGGAGACATGCACCCGGATCTCGAAGCCAAGGATCCGAGCGATCGGGATGGCGTTCATTCGACCGTCCGAGGGATCCGGGCGGCAATCTCGGAGGGGATCGAACGGTGGCGGTCGACGCCGGCGCTGGCTCGCCGTCCCGCCACGACGGCGAGGACCGCGGCGATGACCATGCTCACCGCCCCAAGGGCGATGGCCGTCTCCTGCCAGAACGCGAACGGGAAGAGCTGCACGAGTCGCTCCGTGGCCGGATCGAACGTGTACGAGCCACCCGCGAAGAAGACTCGGTGGAAGACCTCGAACAGCGTGTCGAAGGCGACGAACGAGATCACGCCGACGACAACGAGGCCCACGATCAGCCCGACGGCACCGGTGCGCACCGGTGCCCAGAGCGCGCGACCGCTCGGCCGGCGGCGAGCGAAGGCGGCCGCCACAAGGATGACGACCAGGGTCACGCCGAAGAAGCCGACGAAGACGCCACGAACGTCACGCATGTGCGACCGCTCTCGCTCGCTGAGAACGGCTCGACCGGCCACCACGACGTCGAAGTCCGGCGGGCCGATGAGGTCGGCGAGGATGGAGTCCGTCGCCGTTCGGAGATCAGCGGGAGTGAAGCCGGTCCAGGCGGCGGCCTCCGTCCGACCCTGCTCGAAGCCGACCCACGCCGAGTTCAAGAACAGGGTCATCGCGACGGCCAGGATCGCGAGTGCGGTGGCGACCGCGATCATCAGGGACCCGGCTCGGTCCTTCAGTAGCTGCACGAAGGCATCGTAGCCCGTTCCGCCTCGACGCCCGGCTCACCGACTATTCGTCGTCGAGGGTGTGGGCCTGATCCCACCAACCGTCCATGGTCAGGTCGGTCGGCGGTTCCGTGCCCAGTTCCTGTGCCCCACGCCGAATGCGATCCCGGAAGACGTCGAGTGGCAACGCAAGGACTTCGCGCAGGCCCTCGATCCGGGCCTGGATGAGCAGCTGGTGCTCCGCCGGTCCGAAGCTCGCGAGGTTGAGCATCAGGGCCTCGTCTCGCCACATGCCCACGTCGTTCGTCGTGGCATCCACCTGATCAGCCAGGGTCTGGCGTCGAGTGGTCGTCTCCGAGCGCTCCAGCAGGAGGCCGGTCGTGAAGATCCCCTGGCGCTCGAGGCGTTCCAGGTGGACGGGCTCGATCCGGGTCAGTTCGTCGATCGGTGGCATGGCCGCATTATCGCTCGGGCGACGCGTCGTGCGTTCGATGCCGCCGACCCGCCAGTGCGGTCCCGCCGGCGCCCACCAGGGCCACCAACGCTGCGGTCGCGAAGCCGGCCGGGATCCCGGATCGGCTCGCCACCACACCGACCAGCACCGGGCCTCCGCCGAACGCGAGATCGAGGAATGCGCTGGCCGTGCCCGACGCGGCGCCTCGCTCAGCGGGCGTGACGCGCGAGAAGATCGCCCCGAAGAACGCGGGCGTCGTGAAGGCGACACCCGCGGCCATGACCACCGCCCCGACCAGGACACCGGTTGCCGTCTGGACCACGGCCACGATCCCAAGACCGACGGCGATGAGTGCCAGCGCACCCGCCCCAGCCGATATGGCGAGACCCTGGGTCAGCGGGTTGCGTCATCCGCGGATGACTCTACGCTTCACCCGCCCTGGAAACCTTGGCTTCGGCCACCAGAGCGCGACCGAATCCCTGGAGCGCCACGTCCTCCAGGGGTGGGTTGATGAGCCCCGCCCGCGCGTCGCGAAAGGCGCGCTCCAGGGGGCCGGCGAGGAAGCCCGGACCGCCGGCGATCCGCAGAGCCTCGTCTGTGGCGGTCACCGCGGCTCGCGTCGCCACGAGCTTGGCGAGCGGCACATCCGAGGCATCGCGATCCGCCTCCCAGCGCCCGGCGGCGTCCAGTACGACGATGCGCGCCGCGCGCAGTTCGGCATCCATCCGCCCCAGGCGAAGCTGGACGCTCGGGATCTCGGCGACCGCTGCGGAGCCGTCGCCCGGCCGGCGGCTCTTCGCCCAGCGCACGACCTCCGCCCGTGCCCCCTCCCCCACCCCGAGATAGGCCGCCGCGATCGAGACACCGAACCAGGCCAGTGGCGCGGCACCACGCGGGTCCGGGGCGCCGATCCTCCGCCGCTGAACGACGGCCTCCGCAGGCACCCGGACATCGTTCAGGACGAGGCGTCCGGACGCCGAGCCGCGCATCCCCAGCGCCTCGAACCCTTCCCGACGCTCCACGCCGCCCGACGACAGGTCCACCAGGAAGGTACCGACCATCGGGCGCGCCAAGTCCTCGTCACCCTCATGCAGGCGCGCCGTGACGAACGCGTGGGTCAGGTTCGGTAGCCACGTCGTCCAGGTCTTCTCCCCAGTCAGGCGCCACCCGTCACCGTCCGGCACCGCCCGGGTCCCCGGGATCGCGCCGCGCGCCGGCGACCCTCCGCCCTCCTCCGTCGCGGCGTTGTTGACCAGGGCCGCGCGCTCGACGATCGCCCGATCCAACCCCGTCCTGAGGCGCTCCGGGAAGACGGTCGCATCGCGCATCGCACCGACGACGTGGACCTGCATGGCGAACCCGAGCGCCGTCGACCCATCGATCGCGCCGAGCGCCATGAGCACCTCCGCGGCTTCCGCCATCGACGCACCGAGCCCGCCCGACGACACGGGCACGCACAATCGATGCAGACCGGCTTCGACGATCGTGGCCGCCGCTCGTGGCTCGAACGCGTCCCCCGGGTCGAGCACTGCCAGCCTGGCGAGCGTGTCGTCAAGCGCCGCGCGGATCTCAGGCGTCATCGGACCGGACGGCCGCACGCAGCAGCTCCCACGCGCGGGCCACGTGACGCGACTCGGTTCGCAGGTTGCCCACCGCCAGCCGGATCGTGAAGCGGCCGTCCAGGCGGGTATGCGACAGGAAGACTTCGCCGGTCCGGTTGACGGAAGCCATGATGGCCGTATTGCGGGCGTCGAGCTCGGATTCTGAAGCGCCGCTGGCCGGGTTCCAGCGAAAGCACACGGTCGAGAACGGGACGGGCGCCAGGCGCTCCCAGTCCGGATCGTCGTCGACCCAGCGTGCGAATTCCGCAGCGAGCCCAAGATGGTGATCGATCCGCCGACGGAGACCGCCCAGCCCGAACCAGCGCAGCTGGATCCACAACTTCAACGCCCGGAACCGGCGGCCCAGCTGCGGCGTGTACTCGTTGTAGTCGCGACCCGGCGTCTCGCGGTCCGGCGTCCGGAGGTACTCGGGAACGAGGCTGAACGCGTCTCGCAGGTCGGTCATCCGGCGGGTCAGGAGCAGTGACGCGTCGAGCGGCGTGAACAGCCATTTGTGGGGATTGACGACGATCGAATCGGCGCGCTCCCAGCCGGCGAACGGCGCCCGACGCTCGGGCAGCATCGCGACCACGCCGGCATAGGCCGAATCGACGTGCAGCCAGAGGCCCTCGCGCTGCGCGATCTCGGCGATGGCCGCGACCGGGTCGACCGAGGTCGACGACGTGGTCCCGACCGTCGCCACGATCGCGATCGCTCGATGGCCCGCCGCACGGTCGGCGGCGATCGCGGCCTCGAGCGCGTCCGGCTGCAACTGGAATCGCGCGTCCGCGGGCACCCGCACGAGCGCGTCGCGCCCGAGTCCCAGCGTCATGCAGGCTTTCTCGATCGAGGAATGCGCCTCGGTGGAGGCGTAGACCCGGAGGGCGGGCAGGTCCGGCCGCCCCGTCAGGCCCCTGGCCGCGACATCGAATCCGGCCGCCTGTCGCGCGGCCCCCAATGCGATGAGCGACGACGTCGAGGCCGTGTCCGTCAACAGGCCGTCGAACGACTCGGGCAGGCCGAGCGCCTGGCGCAGCCAATCGACCACGACCTCCTCGAGTTCCGTGCCGATCGGCGAGGTCCGCCAGAGCATCGGGTTCTGGCCGAGCGTCGCGGTCAGCATCTCACCCAGGATCCCGGGACCCGACGCGGTCGTCGCGAAGTAGGCGAAGAAGCCCGGGTGCTGCCAGTGGGTCGCGTTAGGCTCGATCAGGCGCTGGTAATCGGTGAGGATCGTTGCGAGTGGCTCGGGACCCTCCGGCGGCGTCGAGGGGAAGAGCGGCGCGAGCGATCCCGGTTCGATGACCGGGAAGACGGCGCGCGTCTCCACGGTCTCGAGATAGTCGGCCATCAGGTCCGCGACGGCATGGGCCGCGGCCCGGAAGTCGGGCGGATCCATATCGGTCAGGCCGTCCAGCTGAGCAGGTTCGAGACCGTTCAGATCGATTCTCCGATCCGCGACAGGATCTCCCTGAACTCGGGGCCCAGGGCCATGACGAGCATGATCGGCAGGACCACGAGCAGGCCGATGGCCAGGGCACTCAGGAGGGCGCATCCGATGATGGTGCCGCGGTTGGACGCCCCGGCCGGTCGAACCACGACCGACCCGCTCAGGCGGTCGTGCAGCCCCTGGCGCAACGGACTCATGGCGGTCGTGAAGAGCAGGAACACCACGAGGCCGAAGTAGGCATAGGAGACGAGCACGCCAGCGACCGGCAGGCTGCCGAGCAGGGTCAGCGGGAAGCCCATCACGACGAAGCGGAGGATGGCCATGCCGATCGACAATCCCTCTCCGTCCGTGGCCCGAGCCAGGCGAAGCGACACCAGGCGCATGCCCAGGGTCGCCTGCCGCTGACTCGTCCACAGACCGACGAAGTACAGGAACTCCAGGCCCAGGGTGAGGATGCCGTAGAGCAGGCTCGCGGTCTCAGGCTCCGTCTCGAACGACCGTCCGGTCGCCACGATCGCGATGCCCAGCAGGACGCCGCCGAGGATCCCGATCAGGATCGTATCCAGGAGGTAGGCGAGGATCCGCGACCCGACGCCGGCCATCACGAAACCCTGGACGGGCGCCACCGCTGGACCGGCCGCCGGCGCCGCCCAGCTCACGATCGGCCCATCGGTCGTCTGGTCGCTAGCCGCTGGAAGACTTGACGACGGCGTCCAGCTGAGGACCGGGTTGACGGTCGGTGGCGGCGCGTCCGAGGCTGCCTGATCGTCGCCCGGTTCCGCGGTGGGTGACTCGCTGGGCTCGAGGCGTGGGCCCCCGGGATCGGGTGGCTGGGTCATGGGCTCCCTGCTGCGTCGTGCGGAGGCCATGATAGGCGAGAGGGTCCCGCGAAGCCGCGCGGCCTCGGCGGGTGACGCCAGTCGCCAGCGCCCGGATCTATGCGCGCAGGGTCGCGATCGAGAGCCGGCAAGCCTCCGCGCAGACATTGCGGCCGGCGTCCGCCACGGTCAGGGCCGTGCCACCGGTCCGCGCGACCTCGAGGAACGCCCGCTCGACGACGTCCTCCGCATGGGTCGCCCCGCCGAGGATGCGCACAGCAAGTCCGTAGACCAAACCACCATGGCGCTCGTAGACCGCGGACAGCCAGCTGGCGATCGACTCGTCCGCCGGTCCGGACCCGTCACGATGCGCCTCGATCGCCGTCTCGCCGGGGTGCAGCACAGCGACGGGATAGCTCTTCCGGAGCGTGGCCTGGACGAGCGCGATGCCTTCGGGCGAAGAAAGGTCGCCGTTGGTTGCGCCCATCACCTGCTCGACGGATCGGGCGAAGCGACGGTCAGAGGGCGGGAAACAGGCGGCCCGAACGGCCATCATCGCGACTGCCCATCCTGCGGCAGACTTGGGCTACGTCCGCCATTCCACACGGCGCGTGCTTCGCGCATCGCGATGGCGGATGCCTCCGACGGGCTTTCGGCATCGACGGGGCTCAGCGGCGCGAGTGCGACCTGGCCCTTGATCAAGTCCAGGCGATCGGTGGTCCACGCCTGGTATCGCGGAAAGAACGTGCCATCCAGGGTGACCCCGACCAGGACGAGCGGTCCGGTCGACGCGGCACGACGGAGCACGGCCTGGGTCTGGTAGCGAACCATCGGTCCCGGGACCGTCAACGGTCCTGGACGTTGCAGAGGAAGTGCCATGTCGTCCGTTTCTCGTCAACGCGTGCGTCTGCGGTGCGACGGGCGATCCCGATCGCGACCAGGGGTCGGATGTCACGACTCGACGAGTCGCAGGCGTCCCCATCTCGACCATACGCGGTCGACGAATCGCATGCGTCAATTGCGGCAGTCGCCGAGGAACGCATTCGTTGCAGCGCGCTTACATCTCCCCGGGAGCGCGAACTGCCCATCAAGACGTCGAAACCGGTGCCCTCGGCGTCGTCGATGAACCTAGAACACACCCGCGTTCCCGCGGTCATTCCGCAGACCTCCATGTCCATACACGGCAGCGCTGCAGTGATGATCGGAATGTCGGGTCAGTTCTCGGATCGGAGGGCGGAATGCGTCTTCAGCGCCGTCGGTTCAGTGAACCAAGCCACGTGCGGACGATCCCGCGCGGGCGCATCGACATCGTTGAACTCGACGATACGGTCGTGGGCCGGGAGACCTACGAGCCGGGCTGGCGCTGGTCAGTGGACGTGAAACCGATCGCGGGTACGGATACCTGCCAATACCATCACCTGGGAGTCACGCTGTCGGGTCGCCTGCGTGCCCAGATGGCGGACGGCACGGAACTCGAGGTCGGCCCGGGCGATATCTTCGAAATGCCGCCATGACATGATGCGTGGGTGGTCGGGGACGAGCCATGGGTCTCTGTCGACTTCGAGGCGATGCGGACGTACGGGAAGCAGCGTGATCAGCGAGACGAACGGATCCTCGCATCCATCGTGTTCACCGATATCGTCGACTCGACCTTAACGTGCGTCGGAGCTTGGCGCCGAACGCTGGCGCGACCTCGTCGGCGAGCACAATCACAAGGCCTCGATGGCGATCGATCGGCATCGCGGCCACCTCGTCAAGACCACCGGCGACGGCGTGCTGGCCAGGTTCGATGGCGCCGAGCGTGCCGT
>JACCVB010000073.1 GCA_013698385.1 Chloroflexota bacterium | reverse complement strand
GGTTGTCGCGCAGCCACTGGACCAGCGCGCCGGTGATCGCGATCGAGCCTTCCAGGGCGTAGACGGTCGGCTCCTTGCCGATCTTGTAGCCGACCGTGGTCAGCAGGCCCTGCTTGGACGGCACCATATTGGTACCGGTGTTGAGGAGCATGAAGTTGCCGGTGCCGTAAGTGTTCTTGGCCTCACCCGGCGAGAAGCAGGTCTGGCCGAAGAGGGCCGCCTGCTGGTCACCCAGGATGCCCGCGATGGGCACGCCCTTGAGGTCGCCGACGCCCGTCCCGTAGACCTCGCTGGACGCCCGGATGGACGGCAGCATGGACCGCGGGATGCCCATCAGGGACAGGATCTCGGGGTCCCAGTCGAGGGTCTCCAGGTTCATCAGCATGGTCCGGCTGGCGTTGGTCTGGTCCGTCACGTGGACGCCGCCCTGGGCGCCGCCGGTCAGGTTCCAGACACACCATGTGTCGATGTTGCCGAACAGCAGGTGGCCGGCCTCGGCCGAAGCGCGGGCACCCTCGACGTTGTCGAGGATCCACTTCACCTTGGGGCCGGAGAAATAGGTGGCCAGGGGCAGTCCGACCTTGGCTCGCAAACGATCCTGTCCGCCATCCTTGGCGAACTCGTTGACGATCTGGTCCGTCCGGGTGTCCTGCCAGACGATAGCGTTGAACACCGGCTTGCCGGTCCGGCGATCCCAGACCACGGCCGTTTCGCGCTGGTTGGTGATGCCCACCGCGGCGAGGTCCGAGCCCTTGATCCCGGCCTTGCCCAGGGCGCCCCGGATGACTTCGGTGGAGCGTTGCCAGATCTCGATCGGGTCATGCTCCACCCAGCCAGGCTTGGGGAAGATCTGCTCGTGCTCCTTTTGATCGATGGCGACGACCTGGCCGCTATGGTCGAAGACCATGAAGCGGGTGCTGGTCGTGCCCTGGTCGAGCGCTCCGACGTACTGCGTCACTGGACTCGATCTCCTTTCTCCTTCCACGGCTCCCGGTCGATCAACGGCCGAGTGCGTCGCGGAGGGACTCGAACAAGATGGTCGTGCTCGCGGCTCCTGGATCCACGTGGCCGGCCGAGCGTTCTCCGAGGTAGCTGGCGCGACCCTTGCGGGCGATGAGCGGGGTGATCCGATCGCGGCCCGCGGCGGCCGCGCGAGCGGCGGCCTCCAGGGCTTGGACCAGGTCTGAGGCAGCGTTCGATTCGAGGGCTTCGGCGGCCGGGGTCATGGCGTCCACCATGGTCTTGTCATCCGGGTCCGCCTTGCCCCGGGCAATCACGCCATCGAGGCCGGCTCGAACGGCGGTCGCCAGGTCCGCGCCGGTCATCTCGGCGGCGTCGCCCAGCGACGTCCCGAAGCGGAGGAAGAACGTCCCATAGAGCGGCCCGCTGGCGCCCCCGACGGTCGAGATGAGCTTCATCCCGACCTGCTTGGCCAAGGCCCCGGGCAGACCCTCCCGGAGACCCGGGAGCACCTCTCGGACAGCGCTGAAGCCGCGATCCATGTTGATCCCGTGGTCGGCGTCCCCGACCGCCGAATCGAGCGCGGTGAGGTGCTCGCGCGCCGCATGCAGGCGGTCGGCGTACAGCTCGACGAAGCGAGCCAGGTCCGCCGTGGTGATGGGCACCAGGGCTACGCTCCCCAGCGCATGGCGGCGGTGTGGACGGGCGCGTCCCAGTAGCCGGTCAGTTCGTCGTCCAGCTTGAGCAGGGTGATCGACGTGCCGGCCATGTCCAGCGAGGTGATGAAGTTGCCGACGAGGCTGCGCCCGATGGTGATCCCGCGCTCCTCGAGGACCTCGGCCAGTCGCCGGAAGATGATGTACAGCTCGATCAGCGGTGTCCCGCCCAGCCCGTTGACGAAGGCCAGGACCGTGTCGCCCTTGGCGATCACGCCGTCGTCGAGGATCGGCCCGACGAGCATGTCCGTGATCTCGTCGGCGGATGCGATCTTGACCCGTCGACGCCCGGGCTCACCGTGGATCCCGACGCCGATCTCCATCTCGTCATCGGCGATCTCGAAGGTCGGTTTGCCGGCTGCGGGCACGGTGCAGCTGGTCAGGGCCATGCCCATCGAACGGACGTTGTCCTGGACCTTCTGGCACAGCGCGGCGACCGTGTCGAGGTCCTTGCCCGCCTCGGCGGCGGCACCCACGATCTTCTCGGCAAGGACGGTCCCGCCGACGCCACGTCGGCCGGCCGTGTACAGGGAGTCCTGCACGGCGACGTCGTCGGCCATGACGACGGCCTTGACCTTGATCCCTTCGGCGTCCGCCATCTCGGCGGCGATCTCGAAGTTCATGATGTCGCCGGTGTAGTTCTTGACGATATGCAGGACTCCGGCTCCGCCGTCGACCGCCTTGGTCGCGGCCAGCATCTGATCTGGAACAGGCGAGGTGAAGACGGCGCCGGCACAGGCTGCGTCGAGCATGCCCAGGCCCACGAAGCCGCCGTGCATCGGCTCGTGGCCGGAGCCACCGCCGGAGATGATCCCGACCTTGCCCTGGCGGGGTGCGTCCTTGCGCACGATGACGTTAGGGTCCTCGATCCGAAGCAGGTCCGGGTGGGCGGCGGCCATGCCGGCCAGCGCCTCCTCTACGACGCGGTCCGTGCTGTTGATGAGCTTCTTCATCGCTCCTCCTGTGGTGACCCGGTCCGCCGTCCGGCGGCATGCCCGGACCGGTGCGTGCGACCGTGTCGACGCACCCGGCCCGGAGGAAGGCTGGTGAGGTCAGGTCGCGGTGGTCACCACCCTGAGCAAGAAGTTGGTGAACATGACCTGGTAGACGATGGCCGCGACCGCACCGCCGACGAGCGGCCCGACGACGGGGATCCACGAGTACGACCAGTCCGAGTCACGCTTGCCCGGGATGGGCATCAGGAAGTGGATGATGCGTGGCCCAAGATCACGGGCGGGATTGATCGCATAGCCGGTGGTCCCGCCCAGGGCGAGGCCGATGACCAGCACGAGCAGGGCCACGGGCAGGGCACCGAGCGCGCCGAGTCCGGGCTTGACGGCCGGGTTGTTGGCAAAGGCGAAGATCACGAAGACCAGCACGAACGTGCCGATCACCTCGCTCAGGAAGTTCCACATCGGGCTGCGCACCGCAGGGCCCGTGCTGAACACCGCCAGCTTGAGGTCCGCATCTTCGGTTTCCCGCCA
>JACCVB010000013.1 GCA_013698385.1 Chloroflexota bacterium | reverse complement strand
GGATCTCCTCTACCTCTTCTGGCCGGTCATCCTCGGATACCTCCGGATCGCGACGAACCCGCGGATCCTCCGTCGACCGATCACGCCGGTAGACGCGATCCACAACATCGGATCCCTCCTCGCGCTGGGGCACGTCGTGGCGCCAGGCGAGCGTGAGGGATTCTGGCGATCGTATATCGCGTCCGGGGGGATCTCGGCTCGCGGCAACGCCGTGCCGGATACACACCTGGCCACCCTGATGCGAGAGAATGGCGTGCGCATCCTGTACACCCGAGATCGCGGCTTTCGCCGGTTCGACTTCGTCGATGTCCGTGATCCGTTCAGCCACAAGATCAATGAAGGGGCCTCGTGAAGACAGATACCCAGGTCGTCGTCATCGGCGGAGGCGTCGTCGGCGCATCCGTCCTCTACCACCTGACCAAGGCCGGTTGGACGGACGTCATACTGCTGGAGCGGCGCGAGCTGACCGCGGGTTCGACGTGGCACGCCGCCGGCGGGATGCACACGCTCAACGGCGACCCGAACGTCGCGAAGCTCCAGCAGTACACGATCAAGCTGTACGAGGAGATCCAGCGGGTCTCGGGCCAGGACTGTTCCATCCACCTGCCCGGCGGGCTGATGCTGGCCGACACGGAGGTCAGGATGGACTTCCTCCGGATGGCCGTCGCTCGCGGCCGGTATCTGGGCATGGAGCTCGAGATCATCAGCGCCAAGGAGGCGTACGACCTCTTCCCGCTGATGGACCCGAAGTACTTCGTCGGGGCGCTCTGGGACCCGATCGAAGGCCATCTTGACCCGACCGGGGTCACGCGGGCGTACGTCAAGTGCGCGCAGATGGCGGGCGCAGAGGTCCACCAGCACATGCCGGTCGTCGGGCTGACCCAGCGGGCCGACGGGACCTGGGATGTCCGGGTCGAGAACGGCGACAGCATCCACGCCGAGCACGTGGTAAACGCCGGTGGGCTGTGGGCTCGCGAAGTCGGGCGGATGGTCGGCCTCGAACTCCCGGTCCTCGCCATGGAACACATGTACCTGCTGACCCAGGACATGCCGGAAGTCGAGGCCCACCGGACCGCGAAGGACAAAGAGCTGCCGGGCGTGCTTGACTTCGGCGGCGAGCTCTACCTTCGCCAGGAGGGTCGGGCCGGGATGCTGCTCGGGACCTATGAGCAGGCGTGCGTGCCGTGGGCCCCCAAGGAGACGCCCTGGGACTTCGGCTCGCAGTTGCTCAAGCCCGATCTAGACCGGATCACGCCCGAACTGTTCGTCGCGTTCAAGCACTATCCGGCGATGGCCACGACCGGCATCCGCAAGGTCGTCAACGGCCCGTTCACGTTCGCGCCGGACGGCAACCCCCTCGTGGGGCCGATCCGTGGCCTGCGCGGCTACTGGGTGGCCTGCGGCGTGATGGCCGGCCTCTCCCAGGGCGGTGGCGTGGGCCTGGCGCTCGCGACCTGGATGACCGCCGGTGATCATGGCGACTCCGGGATGGATATCTGGGCGATGGACGTGGCCCGCTTCGGCGACTACGCCAAGCTCGGCTACACGAATGCCAAGGTCCAGGAGAACTACCGCCGGCGGTTCCAGATCACGTTCCCCAACGAAGAGCTGCCGGTCGCCCGGCCCCTGTTGACGACGCCGATCCACGATCGATTGACGGCGGGCAACGCCGTCTGGGGCGCCTCCTTCGGACTGGAGCACGCCCTGTGGTTCCAGGAACCCGGCAAGGAACCGATGGAGGAGGTCACGTTCCGGCGTTCGAACGCCTGGGACCAGGTCGCGGGCGAAGTCGAGGCCGTGCGCGAACGGGTCGGCCTGACGGAGGTCTCCAACTACGCCAAGTACCGAGTCACCGGTGCCGGCGCCGGCGCCTGGTTGTCGTCGCTCCTGACCGCGAAGATGCCGGCTCCCGGGCGGATCACCCTGACCGCGATGCTCAACGAGGGCGGGCGGATCGTCGGCGAATTCACGGTCGCCCGGCCTGACGACACCGACGAGTACTTCCTGTTCGGCTCGCTGGCGGCGGAGGTCCATCACTCGCGCTGGTTCCGCCATCACCTGCCGACCGACGACAGCGTACGGCTCGAGGTCCTCGGCCTGTCGCTGACGGGCCTTGCGATCGCCGGGCCGCACGCCCGCGATGTGCTCGCGAAGATCACCGACCTGGACCTCACCACCGAGTCGTTCCGCTTCATGGACTTCCGGCGGGTGGACCTCGGCATGGTCCCGGCGCTCGTCGCGCGGATCAGCTACGCCGGGGATCTCGGCTATGAGCTGTGGGTCGCACCGGAATACCAGCGGATCCTCTTCGACCGGCTCATGGCGGCGGGCGAGGAGTTCGGGATCCGCCTGTTCGGCTTCCGGGCACTGATGTCGCTCCGGCTGGAGAAGAACTACGGCACGTGGTTTCGCGAATATCGGCCCATCTACACCCCGCTGGAAGGCGGGATCGATCGTTACATCAAGCTCGACCACGACTTCATCGGGCGGGCCGCCCATGAGGCGGAGCTGGCCGCGGGTGGAGCGGAGCGTCGGCTCGTGGCGTTCGTCGTGGAGCCGGATCCCGACGACCCGGCCGACGTCATCGGCGACGAGCCGGTCTGGCACGATGGCAAGGTCGTCGGCTGGATCACGTCCGGTGGCT
>JACCVB010000009.1 GCA_013698385.1 Chloroflexota bacterium | reverse complement strand
CGCGAATACCGTGCGGCTTCCGCTGTACCCGGGCAAGGCGGCCGGCAAGACGGTGTGGTACGTCCTCCTGGACGCGTCGAACGCCGGGATCGCGAACGACCTCGGGGTCAACTACGCCCCAAAACTGACCAACATCGGAATCGGTTGCGAGGCGTGTATCCAGACCGTCACCCTCGAAGCGCCGACACCCCTCGCGAACCGCTTCGGTCCGGCGGTCGTCGATTTCGCGGGTGCTCCTGATTTCAGCCCGACCCGGGTGGCCACCCCAGGGCCCAAGGGATTCCCCCTGACCAAGTTCGAGCCCGGCGCGATCGCCGGCCCAGGGTACAGCCCGTTCATCCGGATCGAGGGATCGCCGGTCGTCTACAGCGCGCCGATCGTGGCCAGCGGCGACGCCGACTTCGACGTGGACAAGCACACCAATACCGCCGACCGGGTCCTTGGCATCCACATCGCGCCGCCGTCGCCTGATGGCAAGTTCCTCGAGTCCTGGGTGGACATGCTGCTCATCAAGGGCTTCGACGCGGGGGAGCCGATCCTCTATCTCAGTACGGACGCGGGTCAGCCGCTCACGGCCGTGCTCGAGCGCGCCACCTTCGTCCCTGCCCTCGATGGCGCTCCCTTCAATGGCGGCGACGACTTCATGGGGTCAGCGCGAGAGCGCCTGTTCGGCTTCGTCAACGGACAGACCGGGGCGAACAACAAGCAGGCCCAGGGTTTCGCACACTTGGCCCTCGATGGGCACGTAGCCGACGACGCCAGCGCCTCCAACAAGGCATTGATCAGGGCCCTGCGCAAGGGAGGCGACCTGCTCAACGTGTTCGGCGACTTCCCGACCCTGCGTGACAAGCGTCATTCGCGCGCCTACAGCCCGCTGTGGGACGCCCAGCTCGGCTTGTGGACTCCCAAGGCGATCAAGCTTGGCCTCGACAAGCGGCAGTTCGATGAAGTCGAGATCTTCAATCTGGCCGCTACCCGGCCCGACCTTCTGACCGGTGTCGATCCCGCAACGGGGATGCCCGCGCCGTACGGATCGGTCGGCGTAAATATCAACTGTGCGGTCATCGGCTGGACAAGGAATGCTCCGGAGTCGAACCCCAAGCCGGTGCGCCAGTCGCAGTTCCCTCCGCGCTGAGGGCTGGCCTCCGCGAAGGTCCCAACCGCAGGCTTCATCGCGGCCGGCTTGAGTGTCCCGCACTTGACCGGCCGCGATAGCATGACCCGGTAATCGATCCATGCAACTCGATGGCGAGGATGAGATGCTGACCACGAATGACAGCGGAGCCGGTGCCGGACGCACGCTTGAGCGAGTCGGAACGATCCTGCTTCGATACGGATTGGCCCTAATCTTGATCTGGGTGGGATTCCTCAAGTTCAGCGCATACGAGGCGGAGGCCATCCAGCCACTGGCCGCCAACAGCCCCCTCCTGTCATGGATCTACGACTTCCTGAGCGTTCCGACGTACGCCATGATCCTTGGCACCGGAGAGATCGTGCTGGGACTCATGATCGCCGCACGACCTGTCGCTCCGGGGATCTCGGCGATCGGTAGTCTCGGCGCAGCCGTGCTCTTCGCAGTCACCCTGACGTTCCTGCTGACCACGCCCGGTGTCTGGCAGCCCGGCCTCGGCGTGCCGTTCCTGTCGCCGATGCCGGGCCAGTTCCTGGCCAAGGACCTGGCCTTGTTCGCTGTCTCGATCTGGACCGCCGGCGAGGCTCTGCGCGCGGCGAACCTGCGAACACGATCGGGCAGCGAGTCCGCGACCCACCTCGGCTGAACGTCCATGGAGCGGTGCTGGATCGGCAAGCGCAAGGGGTCTGGCTCAGTCCCGGACGTGCCCCGAATGGGTGGCTCCTCGACGAGCTGTTAGCCACGGTCCGACCAGGAACGATGGGCGTCCGAGCCACGCTATGGCGACTACGCAGGCGCGGATCCGGTGTGGACCAGGCGGAATGGGCACCACGGCACGGCTCCGACGGCCGCGCCGTGGCAGGCGCGGGCTCGTCGGCCGCCCCGACCGCGCGCAGGTTCGCCGCCGACCGCGCCGCGATGTCAGGCCAGGTCCAGCTCCCGGTCGACCGCTCGCAGGATGAAGCGCGCGGCTTCCGCGCTCTTGCCGCCGATCTTCTCGCCTTCGTCCTGTTCCAGGGCCTGCATGAGGTCGGCAAGGAACTGGCCCATGGCTGCGGTCCGCTCGAGTGACCCGTCGGCGAACGCCGTCTCAAGCCGCGCGACCGCGGCCCGGGCGTTGTCCACGGCGTGACCCTTCGCCGCGATCAAGTCGCGAACCTCGCTGCGAGCCAACGCTGCGGCGGCCCCATCGGTGCTCACGACCAGCGCCGGATCGTGCGACGGATGAGATCGTCAGGGGAGCGCGTCGTTCGTGACATGGCGGGCGCGTCGGCCGACGCGATCGCACCCGCCACGCCCGGTTGCTGTGGATCGCGTGCCTCCGTCGACGCGCCGCGGATCCGAGCAGCGACATGATCGGTCGCTTGGGCCGGGCCGCCTGCCACGAACCCGCCCGCGACAGTGACCTCTCCCGGGACCTTGGCCCTGCCCTCGGCCACCCCGCTGGCCGCACGCTCGCGCGCCCCTCGCCAATCCGACTCGAGCACGCTCATGGCCAGCTCGTCCCACCAATACCCGTCACGCCAGATCGATTCACGCGATCGTCCCTCCACCACGAAGCCCGCCCGTCGGTAGGCCCGGATCGCGCGCTCGTTGAACTGGAACACATACAACGCGATCCGGTGCAGCCCCAGCGACGTGAACGCGTGGTCCAGCATCAACCGGGTCGCCTCCCCGCCGAAACCGCGACCCCAGGCGTCCTTCTCCCCGATCGTGATGTGGTACAGCGCCGACCCGTTGTCGCCATCGAGCTGGCTAAACGCACAGGTTCCCAGGAGCCGGTCCGTGCCCGCCTCGTGGATAGCCATCGCCATCGCGTCCGTGCCCACGACCCGCGCCGCGAAGAAGCGTTCGATCTCCTCGGCCCGCATCGGGGCTTCCTGGTAGCGCGCGAGTCGGGCGATCTCCGGGTCCGCGTACCAGCGCTTGAAGGCGGCCAGGTTCTCCGGCACGTGGCGACGGAGGGTCACCCGCGAACCCACCAGCATCTCCGGGAACCACGTGCGGGGCGTCATCGGCCGAACCGTATACCATCGCCGCCATGCGCCGCTGGAGCGAGCTGGCGGAGCGCGTTGGGGCGACCACCCGGACGTCCGAGAAGACCGCGCTCCTGGCCGGATACCTGGCCACCCTGACGCCCGAGGAACTCCCGATCGCGGTCGTCTTCCTGACCGGTCGCCCGTTCGCCGAGGCGGATCAACGCGCGGCAGGCCTTGGCTGGTCGGCGATCTCCAACGTCGTCGCGGAGGCCGCCGGCGTCGAGCGTGACGAAGTGGGTCGCGCGTATGACCGCCATTCCGACCTCGGCCTCGCGGTCGAGGACGTCCTGGACGGCGCCGGCCACGCCCCGCCACCCGAGACCAGCCCGACATTGCCGGAAGTCGCGCACGCCTTCGAAGCCATCGAACAGGCATCCGGCCCGGCCCGGAAATCGATCATCCTCAGGGACCTGCTGGCACGATCGGACCCGACGACGGCCAAGGCCATCGTCAAGATCCTGGGTGGCGAGTTGCGCATCGGCCTGCGCGAGGGCCTGGTGGAATCCGCCATCAGCCAGGCCTTCGGCCGGCCACTGGACGAGGTGAAGTGGGCGGGCATGCTCACGGGCGATGTCGGCGGGACCGCGGCGCTGGCCCGGGACGACGCCCTCGCCGATGCGAAGCTCAGCCTGTTCCACCCGCTCAAGTTCATGCTCGCCTCGCCCGCTGAGGACGCCGCCGAGATCCTCCGCCGGCTCGGTCCGTCCGTCTGGCTGGAGGACAAGTACGACGGGATCCGGGCGCAGCTGCACAAGGGCGGCAGAGACGTGCGGCTCTACTCGCGCGACCTCCACGACATCAGCGGCCAGTTCCCCGAGGTCGTGGAGGCAGCGCGGCCGCTCGACTGGGACGGAGTCATGGACGGCGAGATCCTCGCCTGGAAGGACGACGTGGTGCTGCCCTTCATCAGTCTGCAGGCGCGCCTCGGCCGAAAGTCGCCGTCGGACGCGATCCGGGCGGAGGTTCCGGTCATCTACGTCGCCTTCGATCTGCTGGCTCTGGGCGCAGCCACCGGTGGCCGCGCCGACCGTGACCCGGAAGGCGACCTCGTTGTAGCGCCCTTCCTGCGCGAGGCCCTCCAGGTGCGACGCGCAAGACTCGAGGCGCTCGACCTCCCGCTGGCAGGCGCGGGTGGCGGCTTCGCCCTGTCGCACCTGGCTGCTACGGACACGCTGGACGGCCTGGAAGCCGCATTCGCGGCAGCGCGCGCCCGGCGTAACGAGGGCCTCATGGTCAAGGACCCGGCGAGCGGCTACTCCCCGGGACGCCGGGGCCTCGGCTGGCTCAAGATGAAGAAGGCACTGGCCACCATCGATTGCGTCGTCGTCGGCGTCGAAGTCGGTCACGGCAAGCGCCACGGCGTGCTCAGTGACTACACGTTCGCCGTTCGCGACACCGCGACCGACCGGCTGGTCAACATCGGCAAGGCCTACAGCGGCCTGACCGATGCCGAGATCCTGGAGATGACCCGCTGGTTCGAGGCGCACACGATCGCCCAGTTCGGGCGGTATCGCCAGGTCGAGCCCTCCGTCGTCGTGGAGATCGCATTCGACGTGATCGTTCGCTCCAAGCGCCACGGGTCCGGGTTCAGTCTCCGATTCCCGCGCATCGCCGCCCTGCGGCCGGACAAGTCGCCCGACGAGATCGACACGGTGGACACGGTGACCGTCCTGTACGAAGGGTTGCAGTCCGGGGCGGAGCATCTGGTGACGGCAGGCGCCAGGACCGGGCCGACACGGCCAGCTGGACCTTCCGGATGACCCCCGCGACCCGTATGCTGGCGCCATGTTGAGTGGGATCGGGGGCACGGCGCAGATCGTCGTTTTGACCCTGTACACGGATGCGTTCGTCATCCGCGGCTCCATCGAGACTCGGCAACGGCGCGTGACGGACATCCTGAACGCGAGCGACGAGCCATTCCTCGTCCTGTCCGACGTCACGACGGTCGAATTCGGGCCGACCGGCGAGACGGTCCGCGCCGACTTCGCCCAGGTCAACCTTGCGTCCACCCTGTTCGCGGTCGCCGACACGGCCGTCGAGCCGGTGCCCGAGTTGCGGATGATGAAGGCCCCGCAGCAAGCGCTCATCTCCATCCCGCCGTTCAAGGTCCTGGGCGACATCCACCTGATGCCGACCAGGCCTCTGCGCGAGGCGCTCGGCGAGCTCGTGGGTCGCTTCCTGCCCGTGACCGATGCGACGTTCTGGTCGGACGCGCTCGGCGAGCCGCGCACCTCCGCGGCGATCGTCGCCGTGAACCACGCCCGCGCCCAGATCCTGGCACCGCACCGCGCGGTGGATCCGTGGGCAGGCATGCCGGCCGCCGACTCGAAGCCCGTGGGGCTGCCTCCCGACGACGACCCGGGCTGGTAGGACCGCGCCGCCCGCCCCCGCCTCAGCGATCGACCGGCAGATCCAGTCGGTTGCCCCACTCGGCCCAGCCGCCGTCATAGACCGCGACGTCCTCGTGGCCCATCAGGGTCAGCACGAAGGCGAGTTTCGCGGCGGCCACGCCTGAGCCGTCGTAGGTGACCATCCGGCGGCCTCGACTGACGTTGGCGGCATGCAGTCGATCGCGCAGGTCCTGGCCGATGCGCAATCGCTGACTGCCGGGCTGCGCCATCGCGCCGACGGGTACGTTGACCGCGCCCGGGATATGGCCGAGCCGCCGCGTGTTGCCCTCGAACCCGTGGTACTCGGCCGGTGCCCGCGCATCGAGCAGCGCGACATCAGGCGAGCTGAGCAAGCCGCGCACGTCCGCCGTGGAGAGGTGCATCCGGTTCGGGCCGCGTGGAGTGAACGTCGCGACTGGCAGCGAACCCAGGGCCGTCGATTCGCCGAGCGGCGACGCCGAAACCGCTCGTCCTTCGGCGGCCCAGGCCTCATAGCCGCCGTCGAGCACGCGGATGGATTCGAGACCATACGCTCGAAGGCTCCACCAGACCCGAGCGGCATACAGCCCCTGGGTGTCGTCGTAGACGATGACCGTCCCGCCGTCGCCGATCGCGGCCTTGGTCGCCGCCGCCGCGATCCGTTCCGGACCGACGAGGCGAAGGGCCTCACCGCTTTCGTCCGCGTCCACCAGGTCAGCGCGCCAGTCGAGGTGCAGGGCACCCGGGATGTGGGCGGCTGCATACAGCTCCGCCGCGCTTCCATCGGGCCGCCAGCGCACGTCCACGATCCGCACCCCGTCGCGGCCAAGCTGCTCGCTCAACCACTCCGTCGTCGCGAGATACTCGGGGCGGGCCAGACCGGACATCGTGGCTATGATACGGCCGTGCTCCCCCCGGCCCGACCCGATCTCGAGCGGCTGGCCGAGGTCCGGGCGGCGCTTCCGGCATTGGCCGCCGGCATCTACCTCAACACGGGTTCCGTGGGCCCGATGCCGGCCGAGACGGCGGCGGCGATGGCCGAACTCACGGATTACGAACTGCGCACCGGCCGCGCCCATGCGGACTACTTCGACGAGATGCTCCAGCGCATGGCCGAGGCGCGCTCCGCGGTGGCTGCCGTCCTGACCGCCGACGTCGACGACATCGCGCTGACCCACTCGACGACGGACGGCATGAACATCGGCATCTCGTCCATCGACTGGCAACCGGGCGACCGGGCCGTGACGACGGATCTCGAGCACGCGGGCGGCGTCGGCGGACTCCTGGCCCTGCGCGACCGACTGGGTATCGACGTCGCGGTCGTCGCGATCCCCGAGCCCTCCGACGATGCGGCGATCGTCGCCGCCTTCGATGCGGCCATCGACGCTCGAACCCGCGCTGTCGTCATCTCCCATGTCCTGTGGGCCACTGGCCGGCTCCTGCCGATCGCCGAGATCGCGTCCGTGGCCCAGACCCGTGGCGCCTCGCTGATCGTGGATGGGGCCCAGAGCGCCGGAGCGATGCAGATCGACCTGGCGGCGACGGGAGCGGACGTCTACTCGATCCCGGCGCAGAAATGGCTGCTCGGCCCGGAAGGGATGGGTGCGGTCGCGGTCCGACCCGAGGCAAGGGATCGCATTCGTCCTGCTGCCGCCGGGTATTTCAGCTTCGAGCATTTCGACCTGCGCCGTGAGTCCCGCTTCTGGCCCGACGCGCGGCGCCTGGAGGCGAGCAACTACCACCGACCGTCGATCGCCGGGATGGCTCGATCCATCGGCTGGCTGAGCATGTACGTGGGCCTGGACTGGATCTACGAGCGCGGTGCAGCCATGGCCCGGCTTGCCGCGGATCGCCTTGGCTCGATCGTTGGAGTGGAAGTCCTGACCCCGCGCGACCGGATGGTGACGCTGGTTACCTTCCGGATCGCCGACTGGCCAGCCCAGGCTGCGCTGGACGAACTCGGAGCCCGCGTCTTTGCCATCGCTCGCACGATCGACCCGCTCGATGCAATCCGGATCAGCGTCGGGTTCTTCACCTCGGAGGAGGAGCTTGAGCGCCTCGCTGGTGCGGTGGAAGCGCTGGCTGCTCATACCCCTGCGACGATGCCGCCGCGACGCTCGCTGAACTTGCTGGGCCAGTCTTGAGCCCGGCGGTCGACCCGACGAGTGCGGCGCGCGGTTCGACGAGTGCGGCGCGCGGCCCCGCGAACGCCCCTCCACCCAGCCAACGTTCCTGGGCGGAGGTCCGCTGGCGCCAGTTCCGGAATCCGCCCCGACCCATCGTTCGCGCGGTCCTGTCCAGCCTGATCGTGGCGATCGTCCTGGCCCTCGCGTACCTGGCCTACGACGTGGCACTGTCGCGTGGGGCGTCGCTCGCCGGGGGGGACCTCCGAGTCCTCGCCATCGCGTTGTACATCGGGATCGTGCTGCTGAGCGGGACGATCATCACGTACTTCGTCGTTCCCCGACCGACGGGGGCCGCCGGGCCGGTCGCTGGGCCTCGCCGAAGTGCATGGAGCGCCGCCCTGGGCTTCTTCGCGTCCGTGCCGATCGCCTACCTGGTGATGGTCCTGGCGACCCAGATCGTGCGGCCCCTGTTCGACGCATAGAGGTCTCGGGTCAGCGCAGCTCCTAGATGCGGATCAGTTGCCCGCCGGATCCCGGAAGGCACCGTCGCGAACGCCCGTACGGCTGCTCGTCAGGTGCCGACGTAGGTCGCAAGATGTTCGCCGGTGAGGGTGGAGCGCGCGGCGACGAGGTCGGCGGGAGTGCCCTCGAAGACGATCCGGCCGCCATCGTGGCCAGCGCCGGGACCGAGATCGATGATCCAGTCGGCGTGTGCCATGACCGCCTGGTGGTGCGCGATGACGATGACCGACTTGCCGGAGTCGACGAGTCGGTCGAGCAGGCCGAGCAGTCGCTCGACGTCGGCGAGGTGCAGGCCGGTGGTCGGCTCGTCCAGGACGTAGACGTCGCCCTTCTCCGCCATGTGGGTGGCCAACTTGAGCCGCTGTCGTTCTCCGCCGGACAGCGTGGTGAGCGGCTGGCCGAGGCTGAGGTACCCGAGCCCGACGTCGGCCAGGTGGGCGAGGATCCTGTGCGCCGCCGGTGTCTTCGCGTCACCTGCGCCAAAGAACTCGCCGGCCTCGGTGACCGACATGGCGAGCACTTGGCTGATGTCCTTTCCACCGAAGGTACACTCGAGCACCTCGGCCTGAAATCGCTTCCCGTCGCATACCTCGCAGACGGTGGCCACCCCGGCCATCATCGCCAGGTCGGTGTAGATGACACCAGCGCCGTTGCAGTTGGGGCATGCGCCGTCGGAGTTGGCGCTGAACAACGCCGGCTTCACGCCGTTGGTCTTCGCGAACGCATTTCGGATCGGGTCGAGCAATCCGGTGTACGTCCCCGGATTGCTCCGTCGCGAGCCGCGGATCGCGCCCTGGTCGACTGACACCACGCCCGGGCCGACAGGGATCGACCCGGGCACGAGCGAGCTCTTGCCGGAGCCGGCGACCCCGGTGACGACGACAAGTACTCCGAGCGGGATGTCGACGTTCACGTCGCGCAGGTTGTGCGCCGTCGCGCCGCGGATCTCGAGCGTGCCAGTGGGCGTCCTCACCGTCTCCTTGAGGCCGGCTCGATCGTCGAGATGTCGCCCGGTCAGCGTGCCGCTGGCCCGCAGCCCCTCGACGGTGCCTTCGTAGACCACCTCACCACCCTCGATGCCGGCGCGCGGGCCGAGGTCGACGACGTGATCGGCGATCGCGATCGCCTCCGGCTTGTGCTCCACGACAAGGACCGTGTTGCCCTTGTCGCGCAGCCGCAGCAGCAGGTCGTTCATCCGTTGGATGTCGTGCGGGTGCAGCCCGATCGTCGGCTCGTCGAAGACGTAGGTGACGTCGGTGAGCGAGGAGCCGAGATGGCGGATCATCTTGATGCGCTGTGCTTCGCCGCCCGAAAGGGTGCCCGACGAGCGGTCGAGCGAGAGATAACCCAGCCCGATCTCGACGAATGAGTCGAGGGTGCGCCGCAGCGACTCGAGCAGGGGCGCAACGGACGGTTCGTCTCGACCCCGCAACCATTCGGTAAGGTCGCTGACCTGCATCGCGCAGGCGTCGGCGATGCTGATCCCCTTGATCTTCGACGACCGGGCCGCCTCGGACAGCCGAGTGCCGCCGCACTCGAGGCAAACGGTGAAGGTCACTGCCCGCTCCACGAAGGCGCGGGTGTGCGGCTGCAATGCGTCGACGTCCTTGGAGAGCATCGACTTCTGGATCTTCGGGAGCAGCCCTTCGTAGGTCAGGTTGATGCCGTCGACCTTGATCTTGGTCGGCCGCCTGTGCAGCAGGTCGTAGAGCTCCCGCTGGGTGAACGCCCGGATCGGCTTGTCCGGGTCGAAGAAGCCGCAGCCGTTGAAGATGCGGCCGAACCAACCGTCCATGCTGTAACCGGGGATGGTGAGCGCACCCTCGTTGAGGGACTTGCTGTCGTCGTACAGCGCAGCGAGATCGATGTCGGTGACGGAGCCCCGGCCCTCGCACCGCTGACACATTCCCCCGGTGATGCTGAAGCTGCGGCGTTCCTTGACGGTCTGTCCGCCGCGCTCGGTGGAGACTGCACCCACTCCGCTGATCGAGGCGACATTGAACGAATACGCCTGCGGCGAGCCGATGTGCGGGTGGCCGAGTCGGCTGAAGAGGATGCGCAGCATCGCGTTGGCGTCGGTGGCGGTGCCGACCGTGGAACGTGCGTTGGCCCCCATCCGCTCCTGGTCGACGACGATCGCGGTCGTCAGCCCGTCAAGGACGTCGACGTCCGGCCGCGCCAGCGTCGGCATAAAGCCCTGCACGAAGGCGCTATACGCTCGTTGATCATCCGCTGCGATTCCGCGGCGATCGTGCCGAATACCAGCGAGCTCTTGCCCGATCCGGAGACGCCGGTGAACACCGTCAGCCGGCGCTTCGGGATCTCGACGCTCACGTCCTTGAGGTTGTTCACGCGCGCGCCGTGCACGCGGATCAGGTCGTGGCCGTCGGCAGCGTGCAGCGCAGGCGACGGCGTTTTCATCCTCGTAGTCAAGCTCATCGTGACAGTGGTCCCGGGGCCCTCAGTCCTCAGCTCGTCGCTTTCTTCACGAGCGCGCTGATCCTTGCCTCGTCCGCCGCGGTCAACTCCGTCAGAGCGTAGGCGGTCGGCCACATGGTGCCTTCGTCGAGGTGCGCCTCGTCACTGAAGCCGAGTGTCGCGTACCTGGACTTGAACTTCTGCGCGCTCTGGAAGAAGCACACGACCTTGCCGTCCCTGGCATACGCGGGCATCCCGTACCAGGTTCTCGGCGAGAGGGCCGGCGCGCTGGCTTTGATGAGGGCATGAAGCCGCTCGGCCATGGTGCGGTCCGGTTCGGCCATCTCCGCGATCTTCGCGAGCACGTCGGCTTCACCGCCCGCCTTGCCCGCCTCCGTCTTCAGCTCTCTGGCACGCTCCTTCATCGCGGCACGTTCCTCGTCCGTGAATCCCGTGGACGTCTTGCCTCGTGCGGTGGTGGCCCTGGCGGACTTCTGCGTGTCCTTCATTGCGGGCTCCTTCCATGCGAGTCAGCCGATGCTCGGTGTCGCGACCACTCGTGTTGGTGATGTCCATGCCGTCACTCTAACCGCGGCTTGGTGACACGCGCTTCCGATCCCCACACACGAAGGCATCTCCGCCGTGGCGCCCGTGGACCTGCACACACCGGGGTGTGGACCGGATGCACCAGTCGTTCCATCGTCTCGCCAGTGCATCTGGTCCATCCGTACCATTCCGGGGTACTCTGCCCTCGATATCATCACGATTGGACCCGGATCCTCCGGGAAGCGTCGGAACCATCGCTGAGGTCTCTCTCGTCCATCGACGAGCAGCACGTCGCGCTGCCCAAGCTCTACGGAGCCCCGGCGTATGCTCGCCCTCCGGCGCCCGTCGCGACCATCCCCCGGCCGTTCGACCCTGACGATTTGCCGATCGAGGAGTTGCAGACGGACGATGAACGGGCGTTCGCCGCAAACCTGCCTGCCCGCGCGTAGGCCCCGGGCGGCACTCCGAGTCCAGGCCTGGACGGCCCCGGATCCGGACGCTACGCCGCACCAGGGCTCAGGCCCCGGGCCCTGAGCCTGCGGGCGATCGCCGGCCGCCTGCTGGGCGACGACAGAGCCTGACGGCGGCTGCGTGGTAGGGGAGGGTGGACTCGAACCACCGACTTCCGAGGTATAAGCTCGGCGCCTCTAACCAACTGGGCTACTCCCCCATCGGGCGGTCAGCATAGCTCCTGGTGATCGCCCGGCGATCCCGATATCGTCGGTGAGGACTCAACTCAGCGCTTCACGCACCACGTCAAGCGTCTGCTGGCGGCGACTCTCGGTCAGGGTGCGCTGGGCAGGTAGCCCTCGGATCCAGGCCTCCAGCTGATCGGGCGTGAGCACGGCGCAGGCAGGCGTGCGAGCCACGGTCGGGGCACGGCCCACGACCGCCGCGTAGACCTTCACCACGAAATCCGCGTCGTCGTGGCCGAGCCAGCGACGGACCCGCTCCGCGTCGCGACTCGCTCGATCCAGCGGGTCCTCCAGCGGGATCCAGCCACGTCCGGTTCGCAGCTCCCATCGTCCGTCGCGAACCCGGGTGACGGAGGCCGGGGGCAGTTCGCGCACGACGGCCACGCCAAACCGGCCGACCACGAGGTCAGCCACGATCCGCTCGTCCGGCAGTCGGAGCCGGCGAGCCACGACGAGATCGTCCGAGGTAGCTGCGAGGGCCGCAAGGGGACCTCGCCCGCTCGCAGGTCTTCTCCGGACCGCCGCCGCGACACGTGCCAGACGGCTCGTTCCAAACAGGACGCACCCGGCCGGGCCCACCAGGGCCAGGGCCCAGATCGCCATCCCGATCAGGGTCTGACCCGCGTCCGGGCGCCCGCTCGGAAGCAGGCGATGGAGCAGTGGAGGGGCGAACGCGATGTACGCCAGCGACAGCCCAATGGCGACGAACACCGTGCCGATGAAGGTCCTTCCCGCGAGTAGGCCCAGGGCCGCGCCGTCGGTACGATGAGGGGAGATCAGCACCATGGACGCATCGTGAGCGCTGCGCGGCGTCCGGCCTATGACCAGAGCGGGGTAATCCGTCCGTCCGGTGGGACCAGCGCCTGCCCCGGAGTCCACCGTACCGCACGCAACATGGGCGGATGGGCCAAGGACCCCGGTCGGGTGCCGCGCAGCCGGACCCCCGTACCATTGCTCGCCCCGATGACCGCGCCCATCCTCGCTCTGGAACCGGGCGCCCTTGCCCGGCCGGAGGACCATCCCGGTGCATCAGTCATCACGACCGGCAGGACCCTTGTTGACCCGGCTCCTCGGCGCCCTCGATCGCGCCCGGACCACCGGCGTCGGCCTCGCGCTGATGCTGAGCGTGCTCCTCGTGGCACCGGCCTTCGCCGGGGCCGGTCCCACGCGCCTGTTTGACCCCTTCATCTCCGACCGCACCGCCACGACCACGTCCGCCGTCACCTTCAAGGTCAGCTACCGAAATCGCGAAGGTTCGCCCGCAGACTGGGTCCGGCTGCGCATCGGCGATCGTCGACTCTCGTGGCGAGGCACGCTCTCGGTCGGCACGCAACGGGTCGTCTTCGAGGGGATGAGTCGCGATCGCTTCCGTGCCGTCCTGGCCGCGGGCTCGATCGAGGTCACCGTCTCGCGGGCCCCCAAACCGACTCCGACCGCGACACCGACTCCGACCGCGACACCGAGATCGACCGCGACACCGAGATCGACCGCGACACCGAAACCGACGCCCGGGTCGACGGCCACCCCGCGGCCGACCATGGCGCCCGGCGCAACAGCTGAACCTCGTCCAAGCTTCGTGCCGACCCCGGAGTCGGTCGCCGGCTCGGTGCAGCACCGATCCCGTCGCCATCCCCCCGACTGACCGACAGCCCAACGGCCCGTCGCCTGTGGCCATGGTCCGACGCGGCAGCAGGCGGGACCCTTCCGAACCCCAGTCCACCCTCGAACGGCAGCGTTGGACTCGGCATCAACCCGGTCACCGGTTCATTCGGAGGTGGACCCGGCGCGGTAGGTGGCGAGGTCACCGGTCATACGCCTGCCGCCGGCGGCGGCCAGCAGACGCCGGCCCTCGTGGCGTCCATCTCGGCGGTCGCGCTCGGTCGCCCGGCGACGATCCCTCTTGGCCTGGCACTGACCGTTGGGACCACCTCCGCTGTCGTCGGGGCGGCGCTGGCATTCAGCCTGTTCGGCAAGCATCGTCGTGACGGCGAACCGCCCGCACCGGACGATGTCCTGTCCGGGCACGCAGCGCGCGGTATGACTTCCCTCGTCGCCGACCTGGCGACCGCACCGATCAGTCGGCCCTCCGGGTCTCCAGCGCCGGGCTCTCCGCTGGAGGGCGAACTTGCGATGCCGCGCTGGCGACGGCCATCCCTGCTGGAAGCACGAATGGCAGACCCGGTCCGCGACAGCGTGATCGTCCCGCGCCTGACCTTCGATCACGGCCTCGTCGGTCCGCTGGACGGTCACGAGCGCCGACTCATCGGCTACAGCGTGGTCCGCCTGCTGGATCGACCGGATGAACTGCGTGCCTCGGAGATCGGGTTCGTGGACCAGGGCGACGAGGTCCAGCTGCTCGAGAAGTCGGGCGTCTACTGGCTGGTCCTCTGTCCCGACGGCCGCGAGGGATGGGTCCATCAGATGACGCTCGGCGAGAAGGTCGGCGGTCCGGTCGAAGCACCGGCGACCGCCATGATGCCGATCGCCGCGGACCTGGACGATGGGTGACGACGTCGACGGGGACGTCCTGACGGCCTACCTGGAGCAGCGACGCCGAGCTTGAGCGCGGGCGGGCTCGCGGCGCAGCACGAGGATGTGCTGATGGGCGATGTTCGGCACGAAGACGCGCGGATATCCGTACGGCCGGAGTCGGGTCCCTGCCTGGTGCCAGATCAGGTCACCCTTGGGCACGAGACCGACGGCGTGCGCCCGCTGGGCCAGATCCGAGCCGACGAACTGGTAGCGCCCATCCTGGTAGGCATCGCGCACGATGACGATCGCGTACCGGCCTTCGCGCAGGACCCGCTGGATCTGGCCGAAGACGGCCTCCATCCGGGCCAGGAAACTCGGATAGTCGGGGGCGTTCGCGAGGTCGGCGGGTGAGTCGCTGACCATCGCGTAATCGGTCCGCCGATTGGCATGGTCCGCGGCCGATGCCCCACCGGCCATCGTGAGCGGTAGCTGGATGTTGTAGGGCGGGTCGGTGACGACGAGGTCCACGGACTCGTCAGGCACGGTCGGAAGCAGTTCGAGCGCATCGCCGAGACGCATCTGCGCCCCGGTCGGGTCGAACCGGCGCGGGCCGCCGGGATCGTTCTGGCCGAGATCGACGATGCGCGGGCCGCGGCCGCCATCCTCGGCCAACAGCGCGGGCACGAGAGCCTCGTAGATGGCGACCCATCG
>JACCVB010000363.1 GCA_013698385.1 Chloroflexota bacterium | reverse complement strand
CCCCCAGGCCGATGAGGGCGTCGCCGATGCTGAACACGTTCGCGAACGGCAGCCACGCGGGCAGGACGAACAGGTCGGTCAGGGGTCGCAGGGCTGGATCGGCCATCACCACACTGTTCGAAAAGCCCGCGCCGGTGACCGGCGCGAGGGTCGCGACCGCGTCCGGTGCCGCCGGCATGATCCCCCCGTTGGCCACGATCGCCGCGAGGTTGCCGGCGGCCCCGAGCGCGACCAGGGCGAGGCCGGGGATCCGCCAGTCACGCAGGACCGCGACGAACACGGCCAACGTCGAACCGAAATAGACGACCGGTCCGGCCGCACCGACGGCGCCGCTGATCGCCGACGAGAAGAGGAGCACCTGGACGAGCAGCCCGAGCATGGCCAGCCAACCCCATCGAAATCGAAGGTCGCCCAGTCGTTCGAGCCGCCCGCCCAGGAGGAAGCCGGTGACGATCCCCACTGGGATGGCGTACAGGATGAACACCGATCGGGTCCGGGTCAGACGGAGCGGGCAGCCAGGATCGACTCCAGCTGCGTGACGTGCTCCTGCGCATGGCCGACCACGAACCGGTCGGCGATCTGCGTCGGCGTCATCTCCCCGAGCCTCGGATGCAGGCCGACGGACCGGGCCTCCGCGTCCGTCAGGCGTTCCAGCCGAGTGATCCAGTCGGCGAGCCCGCGATCCACGCGCGCGAACAGGACCCGCAGCGGCAGCGTTCGGTCGCGCTCGATCAGCCCAATCCGGACCGCATCCTCGGCGACCCGGCCGAACGCCACGGGGCCTTTACCGCCGTCCACGATCCGTTCCAGCTCGCCCAGCCAGAACGGCAACATCTCGGCCATATGGGCGAGCACCTCTCGAGGGCCCCACGAAGCCTCTGGCGCCGTTCCGAAGGACTCGGCCAAGGGCCACGGTTCCGCAGCCGCCACCCGGGCCGCAAGGGCCGTGAACCCGAGTCGGGCTTCCTCGATACCAAGGCGTCGATCATCGACCATGCGGCCAGTGTGGCACGCCGGGCGTACGATGGCGGTACGTTCCAACCGCCTCGCCACAGCGGAGATTCGCGCGATGACCGAGACCCTCGCCCAGGCAGCGGCCAACCAGGCTGGCGCCAGGATGGACACGGACGCCTACGCCAGGGCGTCCGACTTCCTGCCGTTGAACGGCATCGACCACATCGAGTTCTGGGTCGGCAATGCCCGCCAGGCGGCTGCCTACTACCGGACCCTGTGGGGGTTCACACCGGTCGCCTTCAGCGGCCTGGAGACGATGGTCCGCGACCGGGCGAGCTACATCATGGTCCGCGACGACATCCGCTTCGTGTTCACCGCGCCGTTAACGCCGGACGGCGAGATCGCCGAGCACGTCCGGGCCCATGGGGATGGGGTCCACGACATCGCCTTTTCCGTGGACGACGCCGCGTCGGCCTGGCACGAGACGACGACGCGCGGCGCGGTCTCTGCCCTGGAGCCCACGGACCTTGAAGGAGGCGAGGACGGTGTCCTGCGCAAGGCCTCCATCCGGACTTACGGCGAAACGCTGCATTCGTTCGTCGATCGGCGCGACTATCACGGCGTCTTCGCGCCCGGCTATCGACGGATCAAGGATCCACCGCGTGCAGCGGAGGGCCTGCGACTGCTCGAAGTCGATCACTGCGTCGGCAACGTCGCCCTTGGCGAGATGGACCGCTACGTCGACTACTACCGCGACGTACTCGGCTTCGCGCAGCTCATCCACTACGACGACAAGGTCATCCACACCGACTTCAGCGCGCTGATGTCCAAGGTCATGACCAATGGCAACGGCCGGATCAAGTTCCCGATCAACGAGCCCGCCGAAGGCAAGAAGAAGAGCCAGATCCAGGAGTATCTCGACTGGTATCGAGCGCCCGGCTGCCAGCACATCGCGCTGCGCACGGACGACATCGTGGGGACGGTCCGACGACTGCGCGAGAATGGGGTCGAATTCCTGGGCATGCCGCACGAGTACTACGCCACGCTCGCGGACCGCGTCGGCGACGTCGGGGTGCCGATGGACACGCTGGAAGCGCTCGGCATCGAGGCCGACCGTGATGAGGAGGGCTACCTCCTCCAGATCTTCACCCGACCGGTCCAGGATCGGCCGACCTTCTTCTTCGAGATCATCGAGCGCCACGGCTCGCGCGGCTTCGGCGTCGGCAACTTCAAGGCCCTCTTCGAAGCCATCGAGCGAGAGCAGGCGAAGCGCGGCAACCTCTAGGTGAACACGCTCCGACGATGTACGATACGTACATCATGAAGCGGACACAGATCTACCTGGAGATCGAACAGGACCGCAGGCTGGGCAAGCGCGCGTCTGCATCGGGCGTGACGAAGTCGACCCTCGTCCGCCAGGCGATCGATGCCTTTCTGGACGTACCCGCCGACGGGGCCACACACTTGGCCAGATTCCGCGCTGCGCTCGACGAAATCGATGGATCGCGGGCGCCCTTGCCGGATGGCCGCATTTACGTCGAAGAGATCCGAGCGGGGGACATCGGTCGTCAGACCGAGATCGACCGACGTAGACGGTGACGATACTGTTCGACACCTCGATCGTGATCGATCTGCTGCGCGGCTTTCCGGCCGCTTTGGCGTTTGCCCGCGGGCTCGATGGGTTGCCCAGCTGCTCCGAGATCACTCGCGTGGAGGTGCTCCAGGGACTGCGGAGCGGTGAGCGACGGATGACGGAGCGACTATTCGAATCGATCGGATGGGTGGGTGTCGATGAGCCGATCGCGCGCCGGGCCGGGGAGATCGGTCGAACCTGGCGGCGCAGCCACCAGGGCATCGCCACCGCGGACCTGATCATCGCCGCGACTGCCGAAGCGCTTGGTCTCGAGCTCGCGACCTTGAATATTAGGCACTTCCCGATGTTCGAGGGGTTGCGCCCGCCCTACGGGCTGTAGGCCGGGTCCGGGAACGGCGTCGGATCCTGGCCGTCGATCGGCGCCGCCATCGGGATCGTGGGCCTCGTCCTGATCACGTGGTTGATGGTGCTCAAGCCGTTCTGACCACCGCACGAGTATGGTTGGCCCGTCCTGCATCGCCATGTGGAGTGCGACCGTGGCCGCACCCTTCGTCGTCACACCGAGCTGAAGATGCGTCTCGCGCACGTTCGTGAGCTGCGGGCGCCGGCGGGCGCTCCGTGGCGCCTCGTTGCCGCCCTCCTCGGCGGAGGGTGGCTGGATCTCGAGATCGCGCGTCGGCGGGCGGTCGCCGCGCGACCGGAGCGCGCCCACGACGCCGTCCTCTATCGCCAGCCGATCCGTACGCTGGACGAGCACCTGGCGCGCGGGCTCCGGGTCGAGTCGCTCGGAGAACTCCTCGACGCTTTCGAGGCGCGCGACGCGGTCGATGACGAAGCCGTCCTTGAAGGGGTCCGCCTGCAGTTCGGACCGCCGATCCTGCGACCGCCCTCGTTCCGCGACTTCTACGCGTTCGAGGGCCATGTTCGGACGATGTGGGAACGCCGCGGGGCGCCTGTCCCGGACACCTGGTATCGACTGCCGATCTTCTATTTCTCGAACGTGTCGGAGATCCGCGGGCCCGACGATCCGGTCTGGGCGCCCCGCGACAGCGTCGAGCTCGACTACGAACTTGAGGTAGGTGCCTTGATCGATACGCCGGTGCGAGACCTGCCGCTCGAGCGGGCGGACGCGGCGATCGGAGGCTATCTCGTGATCAACGACTGGTCCGCCCGCGACCTGCAGCGCGAGGAAACGACGGTCCGCCTTGGTCCGGCCAAGGGCAAGGATTTCGCGACGTCGGTCGGCCCGTGGCTGGTCACGCCGGACGAACTCGCCGACGCCAGGGTTGGCACGGGCTACGACCTCGCGATGACCGTGCGGGTCAATGGGGTCGAGACCGGTCGCGGGCACTGGTCCGATGCGCGCTTCTCGTTCGGCCAGATGATCGAGCGGGCTTCCGCGGACGCGACACTGCGGCCGGGCGACCTCCTCGGCTCTGGCACGGTCGGGACG
>JACCVB010000358.1 GCA_013698385.1 Chloroflexota bacterium | reverse complement strand
CCGCCACATGGGCCGCCGCCGACACGATCCGGGTCCTGCTGATCCTGCCCCGCCCGTCCCGCATCGCCGGCCGCGGCCGAGCGCGCGACGTCTCCCTCCTGAAGCGTTGGCTGGGTCTCGACATCGTGCGGACCGCGATGGGCGTCAACACCTCGCAGGGAGCGGAGTGGCTGGACCGCGACCGGTTCGGCGCGTTGGTGGCCTGGGCCGCTCGCATCGACGCGATCGCGGCGGGGCCAGACGGTCCTGACCGGCGGATGGCCGAGCGGTTGTTGCAGGCGGCAAAGGCCGCGGACTACCGCGTGGATCGCCTCCTGGCGCCGGCGCGGCGCACCAGGATCACCCCGGCCGCTGGACCCCGGTCCAGGTCCCGGACCCCCACTCGGCCGTCAGGCGAGCCATGATCGCCTCCAGCCGCGGACCCTCCAGATCGGGGTAGAGGCGCCGCAGCAGGAAGTGCGCCCGTTCCAGCTCCGTCATCGTGCCGGCCCGGTCCGCCTGCGACCAGACGAGCCTGAAGGCGTCGGCATACATGTCGACATGGGTCCGCATCCGCCGTCCCGGGCCGACCTCGCGCAGCCGAAGGTCGAAGGCCGCCTGGGCCGGATCAGCCGCCACGGACCGCCTCCAGTCGATCGCGAATGCCGAGCAGCGCAGCGTACCCCTCGAGGTATGGCCAGTCGAGGGCGTCCACCAGGCGGATGATCGATCGGACATCGCGGAGCTGCAGTTCGGACGTGCCCTCCGACCACTCGAGCTTGGCCAGGACGAGGTCCTCGACCGAGATCACCCAGATCGCGCCGAGGGTCGGGTGCTCCAGCCGCTCGCGTCGCTCCATCGCGGATCGGGCCCACGGGTCCGTCCGACCGAACATGAGATCGACCCGGACAAGCTCCCGCTTGTGGATCAGTCCACCCATCCACCGACCGCCGAGGTCGATCGGGTCGTTGACCAGGAAATCGGACTCGAACGAAGGTCGGAGCCGCCCTTCGTAGTCGGCCAGCGCGGCGTCCAGGACGATGTCGATATCGCGGGTCATCCGCGGTTCCGCGTAGGCGGCCAGCGCCCAGGAACCGGTCACATACCAGCGCAGGCCCATTCGCTCGAGGCGATCGACGACGCCGCGCTCGATGTCCATCAGGCGTCGAACAGGATCCGGCGCAGCAGGGAGGTGGGCGGGGTGCCGTGGGCGATGACCGACTCCAGATGCGTCCGATAGACGAAGCCGGGCGTCTCGCCCAGGCCCCCGGGGAGGTCGCGCGGCTCGATCGGGGTTCGATCGCCGACGGCCCGCGCGGCCCGACGGCGGGCCTCGAGCTCGATCTCCCACATCTCGAGCGAGCCCGCGTAGTAGGTCGACAGCTGCGTCGACGACAGGCGCGCCCGGCTGTACTTGGCGCGAGCCTCCGCGTCCTCCTGGAAGCCGCCGTCGACCATCAGCGCGACGGCCTCGTCCTCGGTCATGTCGTGGACGTGGATCCGGGCGTCGATGATCGCGTTCGTGATCGAGCGCAGGTAGAACTTCCAATGGGTCAGCAGGAGTGCCGGATCGTCCGCGCCGTAGCCGACGTCCATCATCACCTGGGTGACATAGACCGCCCAGCCCTCGGCGAACAGGCCACTGGCGAAGATGGCGCGGGCGAGGGAGGGGGAACGATTGGCGCAGGCGAGCTGGAGGTAATGCCCCGGGACCGCCTCGTGGATCGTCAGCAGCCGGAGCATCCGGTCGTTGTCCTCGCGCAGGTACGACTCCTTGCGCTCCGGCGACCAGTCGTCGGGCATCGGGGTGATCGCGAAGAAACTGGTCTGGCCCTTGTCCAGCGGCCCGGGCGAGATGAGCATCGCGCCCCCGAATGCCCGCAGGAAGACCGGAGTCCAGCGGATGTCCATCGGTTCATTGGCGAGGCCGATCAGGTCGGTGTCGCGACAGAACGCCTCGATCCGGGCGTTCTCGGCTCGACAGAAGTCGAGCAGGTCGCCGGCGTCCGGGTGCTCGTTCGCGATCGCGTCGAGGACGCCGCGGACGAGCGGCGCCTCCTCGTCGGGGCGCTCCTGGCCCTTGCACCAGGTCGGCCACAGGTCCGTGGCGAGCCGGACCATCTCGGCCCGGACGACGTGGAAGTCGCGTTCCGCGGCGGCCAGGACGCGATCCGGGGTGAGCGTCTCGGAGCGAATCGTGTGGCGCATCTTGCGCGCGAACAGGTCCGGGCCGAGGCGGCCGTCACCCTCGCTCCGTGGCAGGACGTCGTCGCGGAGGTGCGCTTCGAAGGCGGCGAGGGCGCCCTTGGCCGTATCGGCTGCCGCCTCGAGACGGGGCCGGAGTGCGGCCACCGCGGGGTCCTCAACGGCAGCCCGTTCCGCCTCGGCGAGGGCGTCCCCGATCAGTTCAGCGATCCCGCGCAGTTGCTCCAGGGCCGTTTCCGTCTGGAACCGTCCGACCGGCCGACCATCCACGGCGGCCAGGGCCTCGCGGGCGCCATCGAGCAACGTGGGCATGCCCTCGAGGCGGCCGGCGAGCGACCCCAGGCGGCGGTCAAGCGGGGCGAACTCGCGCGCGATGAGCCCGAACAGGCCATCGCCCATGAGGTAGACCCACTGGAGCGGGTCCCAGCGGTCCTCCCGCAGCTCGACCTCTGCGAACCGCTCGGCTTCGAGCTCCTCGACGACGAGGTCGCGATCGATGGCGTCGTCGGGCGTGAGGTCGGTCAATCCCTGGAACGTGGCCAGCCAGCGCTCGATGAAGGCGAGGCTCGCCTGCCGTCCGGCTTCGGCGGTGTCCGGCCAGCGGTCGTCATGGCGGTGATCGCCGAATCCGGTCGCCGCCACCGGGTCGTGCGCGACGTACTCGTCGAAGAAGGCGTGGAACTGCGCCTGGAAGTCGGACATGGGAACGAAGTCTAGGCGCCGCTGGCCCTCTCGTGCCGGGGCGAGGGTGGACGGTTCCCATCCCCGGGTGCACCGTCGACCGCCGTACCATCGGGAGATGACGACGCAGGATTGGGTCCGGCCGGTGACGCTGGTGGGTGCGCGAGTCCGCCTGGAACCCCTCGATGAGCGCCATCTCGAAGAGCTCGCCCGGGTCGCGTTCGACGACGCGATCTGGCGCTGGACGATCGCCGGTCCGCAGGATGATGCGGGGCTCCGCCGGTGGGTCGAACAGGCGCTCGCCAACGCCCGGAGTGGCACGGAAGTGCCATTCGCCACGGTCGATGCCGCCACGGGCCGGGCGATCGGGAGCAGCCGCTATCTGTCGATCTCGCCCGAGCACCGCCGGCTCGAGATCGGCTGGACGTGGGTCGGCGTCGCGTTCCAGCGGACCGGTGCAAACCGTGCGGCCAAGCGCCTCCAGCTCGCTCACGGGTTCGAGACGCTGGGCGCCCACCGGGTGGAATTCAAGACTCACGCCCGGAATGCGGCCTCGCGTGCCGCCCTGCTCGGGATCGGGGCGACCTTCGAGGGCGTCCTGCGTCGCCACATGGTCATGCCGGACGGTTCCGCTCGTGACTCTGCGTACTACAGCATCGTCGCCGCGGAGTGGCCGGCGGTCAGGGCCCGACTGGACGCGTCGGGCGCACGCTGACCCCCCGGACCGCGCGCTGACATCGGCCGCGCCGACCTTCTCGCGCGGGCTATCCTCACCACAGGAGCGCTTCGACGGATCCGCCCGAGGATCGCAGCACACGGAGGACGTCGCATCGGTTTCATCATCGGCACGATCGCCACGGCGATCACGTTCGCCATCGTGGCCTACCTGCTGCCCCAGATCGACTACGGCGATAGCATCCCCAACCTGATCATCCTGGCCCTCATCGCGGGCGTCGTGAACGGGCTGATCAAGCCGGCCGTGAAGGCCCTGTCCCTGCCGCTGACGATGATGACCTTCGGCCTGTTCGGCCTGGTCGTGAACGCCCTCCTGCTGCTGCTCATCGCGGTCATCGCCAACGGCGTCGGGATCGACTTTTCCGTCGGCGGCTTCCCGCCCGACTTCGGGCTTGGCGCGATCATCGCCGCGATCATCGGCGCGATCGCCCTGTCGATCGTGGGCGCGATCGCCCAGATCGTGGTCCCGGACTGACCGCCGAGCTCGAGCCCGCGCTCGGGGACGCCCTTCGGGCGGCGGCTCGCCGGTTCGGGACGCCGGCGTACGTCACGGACCTCGCCACGCTGGAGGCCGCGTGCCTCGCCGTCAACGAGGCGTTCCCCGATCCGATCGTGCGCCAGTACTCGGTCAAGGCCAACGACGTGCCGGCGATCATCGCCGAGGTCGCCCGGCGGGGGTTCGGGGCGAACGTCGTGTCGCGCGGTGAATG
>JACCVB010000324.1 GCA_013698385.1 Chloroflexota bacterium | reverse complement strand
ACGGGAAGATGAGTCCCAGTTCCCGTCGATCCTCGGTCGTATAGGCGATCCCGCGCTCGAGCGCCTGCTGTGGACTCGTGACCGTGATCGACTGCCCATCGAGCCGGACCTCGCCGGTATCCGCCGGTGCGATCCCGAACAGGGCCAGGCCGACGTCCGTCCGCCGGGCGCCGACGAGACCGGCGAAGCCAAGGACCTCACCCGCGCGGACCGTGAACGAGACGCCGGAGAACGCTCCGTCCCGGCCGAGATCCCGAACGTCGAGCACCACCTCGCCGGGCTCGGTCGGGGTCCGTCGAAACAGGTCTTCGAGGACCCGGCCGACCATGTCGCGGATGGCCAGTTCGGGCGTCACGTCGCTGACCGGGCGGGTGGAGATCCATCGACCGTCGCGCAACACCGTCACGCGATCGGCGATCTCGAAGACCTCCTCCATCCGGTGCGAGATGAACAGGATCGCCACGCCCTCACGCCGGAGAGCAGCGATGATCCGGAACAGGCTGCGGACCTCGTGTGCGGACAGCGAGGCGGTCGGCTCGTCCATGATCAGGAACCGGACGCGCAGCGAGATGGCCTTGGCGATCTCGAGGGTCTGCTGCTCAGCGAGCGTGAGCCCGCGGGCCGGTTGACCGACGTCGAGGCGGACCCCGAGCCGATCGAGCACGGCCTGGGCGTCGCGGTGCATCTGCCGTCGATCGACGATGCGACCCCTGTCACGGTGCGCGATGAATACGTTCTCCGCGACCGACAGGTCCGGGAAGATCATCGGTTCCTGGTAGATCGCCGCGATGCCCAGGGCCTGTCCGTCCAGCGCGCTCCCGATGCGAACCGGCTGGCCGTCCACAAGGATGTCGCCGGCGTCCGGTTGCTGGACGCCCGTCATGATCTTGATCAGGGTGGACTTGCCGGCGCCGTTCTCGCCCAGCAGCGCATGGATCTCGCCCGGCTGGAGCGCGAGGGAGACGCCATCCAGCGCCTGGGTGGAACCAAAGCGCTTGGAGACAGAGCGGATCTCGAGGATCGGCGCACCGAGCGGGGCGGGCGCCATAGGGTCCTCGGTCACATGTCCCTCATCTGACCCGGTGACGAATGGCCTTACGGGTCCGGCCAGTCTAGCGGACGGTCACGGCCCGGTGCACCTGGGTGTCGAACGGTCGCACGACGAGGTGGACGGCCGCGGCTAGGTACTCTCGGCCGAGCGGTCACGGCCCCGGGGCCCGTTTCGGCGGACGGAATCGAAATCCATATGGCTTCCTTCATGCGGCCGAGCCCGAACATCATGTCCGCGACGGGCGGGCGGGATGGACCGGTCGACCTCCATTACAGGGAAACGTAGAGGGCGGAAACGCAGCACCGGACGGCCTGCCCGCACGGCTGCCACGGCTCCGCGAACTCGACCAGGCCCGCCTGAACGGCCGGTCGGAGCGATCAGGCAGTGGGCGGGACCGCAAATGCGCCGATCCTCCCCCGGAAGTCGACCGCCCAAGTCGGCCTGCCGCTGGGCTGCGCCACGGCGTCTGTGGCAGCACCATTTCGATCGGGATGGTGGGCGATACTGGACTACAACCCAAAGAAGGGACCTCGGAACCTGGGTCGAGGGCAATCAGAGGTTTTTGCAGATTTTCTGCTGCACAGGAAGATCCCGATCCGTGCATGAACTGGCCGCTTGAGGCGCTCCAGGCGGGGGGTTCCGATTGGAACCGCCGACCAGCCAACCTGGCTAAGAAACTCGCGTGGGCGGCGTGGCTTCCGGGGGTGGCGCGGCTGTGCGGTCTCGCATCCCTCGATGTATTCGTCAGCCAAGCAGCCCGGTGACCTCGTTCGGGCCGCACCACTTCGTCATCGATACCGTTGTCCCCTTCCCCGACTCGGACGTGATCGTGATCTCGTCCATGAGCTTTCGGGCGCCCCACAATCCGACACCGAGGCCCGCCAGCGAGGTGAAGTCGTCACGAAGGACCGCATCGAGGTCCGCGATGCCCGGCCCCTCATCCGTCGCCACGACGAGCATGCCTGTGCGCCCACCCTCGGTCCTCGCGCGAATCAGGATCTCGCCGCGCCCGGCGTGGACCGTGATATTTCGAGCGATCTCGGAGATCGCCGTCGCCACGAACGTTGCCTCGGTCCGTGAAAGCCCCATCCGCAGCGCCGCATCCCGCCCGGCCTGACGGGCAACGACGGTGTCGGAATCGGAGGCGATCTGCACCCGTATCTCGTCCACGAGTCGGTCAGCCGTCGAGGAGCTCGAGACCGGCCTCGAGGTCGAGTGCCGTGTCGATCGAGTCCAATGTCAACCCGAACTGACTCATCGCCGCCGCAACATCGGGCTGGATTCCGACGACCACGGTCTTCGCGCCCCGGAGCCGGTTGGTGCGCGCGACCGTGCTCAGCGAACGAGAGACGAAGGAGTCGATGACGTCGAGCGCGGCCACGTCCACGATGACGCCACGAGCACGATGCTTGGCAACCTCGCTGAGCAGGGCGTCACGGAGCTCGATGACCTCGGTGTCGGTCAGTGCGGATTGCACCGACGCGATCAGGTACTCGCGTTGCTTGAGAATCGAGACAGGCATGGCGGGGCTCGAGCTACGCTTCGGGTTCGTGCACGCCCTCGGCCGTTCGCGTCACGGCGTAGCTCAACTGGCGCTCGGCCTCCTCGATCCCGCCCTGGAGGTCGCCGACGCTCTGCATCATGCTGAGATCCACGCCGAGGTTGACCAGCGTCTGCGCAATCTCAGCGGAGAGTCCAGTGATGATCACGCGCGCGCCCATCAGTCCCGAAGCGCGGACAGCCTGCACCAGGTGGTCCGCGACGGGCATGTCGATGGCGGGGACGCCGGTGATGTCGATTACGACGACCTTCGCACGATTCTCCCGGATTCCGTGCAGCAGCTGCTCGGTGAGCTGACGCGCGCGCCCCGTGTCCAAGGCGCCGATGATCGGGAGGATCAGGAGCTGGTCGCGAACCTTAAGCACCGGCGTCGAGAGTTCGCGGATGGCAAGCTGCTGCTGACGGATGATCCGCTCGCGCTCCTGGACGAAGCTGACGCCGACGGTGACGGCGATCCGGTTCGCTGCCGGCTCGTATGCATCGAGCACGCGGTTGAGCAGATGCGAGTCGTTCTGATACTTCTCGAACAAGGATCGGGCAAGGACGTCGCGCAGAAGCAGGACGACACCGAGAACCTCGTGCGTCTCGACGCCGCGCGGGATGATCCGCTCGGAGAGGTTCTTGGCATAGGCCTCGAGCGCCTCGACGCTTCCCGTTTCGAGCGCGTCCACGTAGTTGTCGTAAACGGCGGTCACCTCGGAGAAGATCTCTTC
>JACCVB010000311.1 GCA_013698385.1 Chloroflexota bacterium | reverse complement strand
CCGAGGCACCTGAGGCGTGAAGGAGATGCGTCGCATCCATCGCGATGCCGACGTGGGTGATCTCCTCGTCCGTCCTCGAGGCTTTGAAGAAGAGCAGATCGCCGGCGCGGGTGGGCCCGCTGAACGGCTCGGTGGCATCCCGCTGCTGGTCTGCGTCGCGCGGGATGATGATGCCGAGCGACTCCCAGAAGGCTTGGCTGAGGCCCGAACAGTCGAATCCGTACGGCGTGCGACCGCCCCACAGATAGGGCACGCCGACGAAACGAGAGAAACGAGCCAGGGCGCCGGCGATCGAGGCCTCATCGACCGCGTCCGCGTGGATCATCGACAATGCGTCGTCGCGCACCCACCATGCCCGGCCGTCGACGAGACCGACCTGCCACCAGCCGTCCTGCTTCCGGAGCCCCGACAGTCTGGTCCCGAACGGCACCCGGCCCACCCTGTCGCCGTCCGGCGACCGGCACACCTCGGCGAAGTCAGCGGTCACGCCGAGGGTCGCCGATGCCTCGCGCTCCTGCGCCTGGATCTCGGTCACAGGCGACAGTGAGGAGGTCGGCAACCAACCGACATAGCCGTCGCGCTCGAGACGGACGCGGGTCCACCCATCGCGCTCGTCGAGGGTCCGGACGACCTCCCCGATGAGAGCCTGCGTCACTCGCTCTGCTCGGCTACGCGGGTCGGCCCGGATGTCACTCAGCCAGGGCTCGATGACGGCCCAGCCTGCATCGTCAAGAAGGACCCTCACGTGGTCTTCGACCGCGAGTCCCGTCACCACCGCCATGGCGGCCCGGTGCCCCTCAGCATCGAGGACCGTGCCTTCCAACGCCGCGACGCCTGCATCTTCACGGAGCCGAAGGTCGAAGATGGTGCCTCGCTGATCGGCGAAGCGGTCATTCCCGAGGCGCCAGATCGCGTCCGCCGACGGCGATCCACGCCGCTGCCAGAAGGACTCGACCCGCTCGACCCACTCGAGCGGACGCTCATGGTGGACGTTGTGGCCGACACCTTCGGGCGTCCACAGCTCTGCGGCGGGGACATGGGCGGCGATGAACGCAGCGTGGCCGGATGTGGCGTTGACGGTGTCATCAGCCCCCTCGATGACGAGGAGCGGCCGATCGACGCGCGCGAGATCCTCCGGTGCGTAGCGAGGCTCGCTGACGATCTCGGCGACAGTCATCTGCAGCAGGCGTCGCCAGTGGTCGGGACCATGCCATGGACCATGGAGCCGGATCATCTCGTCGCGCCAGGCTGGATCCTCGCGTTCGACGCGGTCGGGGTCGAATTTCGCCGGCTCCAACTCCACGAGATCGCCGCTGACGTAGGCATTGCCCGCCTGGACGACGCATGTCGCGACGACTTCAGGATGTTCGATCAGCAAGACGAGAGCGACGTTCCCGCCGTTGCTATGCCCCACGATGTGGGCTCGCGGATGACCGAGCGCGCCGATCAGAGCAGCCGTATCGGCCGCCAACCGGGCGAACGAGTACGTCTCGCCGCCGTCCGTGCTGCGCCCGTGGCCGCGGCAGTCGGGGACGAGCACGAGCCGATCGCGCGCCAGAAGCGGTGCGATGTGGCCCCAATCCGTCTGGCCGTCGATGGTCGAACCGTGGATGAGCACCACCGGCGGCTCACCCGAGCGCGGGGATCCATAGATGCGGTAGTGGATCCGGGCCCCGTCGATCTTTGCCTCGGTCACGGACGCTCGGCCTCCAAGGCTGTCTCGACGACGCCCAGATCGCTGTGCATGGCTCGCTCGGCGTAGTGGCAGGCCGCGGCGTGATCGCCGTTGACGGAGCGGAGCTCGGGCTCCACCAAGCGACAGTCCTCCGGCCGGCCAAGCCGCTCGTAGAGCCAGCAGCGGGTATGGAAGCGGCAGCCTGGGGGAGGATCCGCGGGAGACGGCACATCGCCGACCAGGATGACCCTCCGGCGGCGGCGCTCCACCGCTGGATCGGGCACCGGCACGGCGGAGAGCAGGGCTCGGGTGTAGGGATGGGCGGGTGACGTATAGGCCGCGCTCGACGGCCCGATCTCGACGAGCCGCCCGAGGTACATGACCCCGACGCGATCGGAGATGTGACGGACGGCGGCGAGGTCGTGGGAGATGAAGAGATAGGTCAGGCCGAGCCGTTCGCGCAGGTCCATGAGCAGGTTGAGGATCTGGCCCTGGATGGAGATATCGAGGGCGCTGATCGGCTCGTCGCAGACGATGAATCCGGGTTCGACGGCGAGCGCTCGTGCGACGCCGATGCGCTGGCGCTGGCCGCCCGAGAACTCGTGCGGATAGCGGGACGTGAAGGCGGGATCGAGACCGACCAGCGTCAGGAGCTCCCGTACCCGCTCTTCCTTCGCGCGCCCGCGCGCCAGCCGATGGGTCTCGATCGGTTCGGCCACGATGGCGCCGACCGTCATGCGGGGATCGAGCGAGCCGAACGGGTCCTGGAAGATGATCTGCATCCGCCGCCGCATCCGTCGAAGCTCCCGACCGGACAGGTCCGCCAGCTCTCGGCCCTCGAAGCGGACGTGACCGTCGGTCGCGTCGCGCAGCCGGATCAGCGCTCGACCGAGCGTGCTCTTGCCACAGCCTGACTCACCGACCAGGCCGAGGGTCTCCTTCCGCGCGATCGCGAACGTTACGCCGTCGACCGCACGGATGCTGCCGGTCCTGCGCTGCAGGATGCCCGACACGATGGGGAAGTGGACCTTCAGGCCTTCCGCCTCGACGAGCGGCGCCTCGTCCATCCGTGGGTCGATCATGGGATCCAACCGCCCGGCTCGGTACCCCAGCACCGTGCGGTGTGCCCGTCCCCGGCCGATGGCCGAGGGGTCATGTCCGGCTCGCGCTCGAGGCAGATCCCTCGACGATGCGGGCAGCGGGGCGCGAACCGGCACTCGGCCGCCGGATCGAGGAGGTCGGGTGGCAGGCCCTCGATGGTGCGCAGGCGGCCACCCGGTTCGATGTCGAGGCGCGCGCGCGAATCGAGTAGCGCCGCGGTGTACGGCATGCGCGGGCGCTCGAAGATGTCGTCCACGACGCCGCTCTCGACGATCCGCCCGGCGTACATGACGCTCACCCGCTGGCACATCCCGGCCGCGAGCCCCAGGTCGTGCGTGATGAGGATGACCGCGGTGCGGAACTCGCGCGAGAGCGAGCGGAGGAGCTCCATGATCTGCGCCTGGATGGTCACGTCGAGCGCGGTCGTCGGTTCGTCCGCGATGAGGAGCATCGGCTGGCAGGCGAGCGCGATGGCGATCATCACCCGCTGGCGCATCCCGCCCGAGAATTGGTGCGGGTAGTCGCCGAGGCGGTCGCGCGCCCGCGGGATGCCGACCGTGCCGAGCAGGTCCGCGGCGTGACGGGCGGCAGCCGCCCGAGAGAGCCCCAGGTGGGTCCGCGCCGATTCGCCGATCTGCCGGCCGACCGTCAGGGTGGGGTTCAGGCTCGTCATCGGGTCCTGGAAGACGAACCCGATCTTCCGGCCACGGACCAGGCGCATCTCCTCCCGCGACAGCCGAAGCAGGTCGATCCCATCGAAGATCACCTCGCCGCTGACGATGCGCCCAGGCGGCTCGGCGACGAGCCGGGCGATGGAAAGGGCAGTCACCGTCTTGCCCGAACCGGACTCGCCGACGAGCCCCAGCGTCTCGCCGTAGTCGAGGTCGAAGCTGACCTCATCCACCGCGTGCACCGCGCCGCCCGGCGTGAAGAAGTAGGTCGAAAGATCCTGGACATGAAGCAGCCTCCGGTCGTGCCGATCCGCGTCATCGGCCAGCTGGGCCGCCAGCCGTGCGCCCTCGCGCGTCGAGATCTCGACGAGCTCCGGTCGGGTCACTGCCGGCTGCGCAGCTTCGGGTCGAGCGCGTCGCGCAGCCCATCGCCGAGGAACGTGTAGCTCGCCAGCGCGATGGCCAGGGCAAGGGAGGGGAAGATGACCAGGTGCGGCTCGGATTGGATCCACCGGCTGCCGTCGTCGATCAGGCTGCCCCACGACGCGCGCGGGGACTGGATGCCGATGCCGATGAACGAGAGCGTCGCCTCGGCGAGGATGGCGCTGGGGATGCCCAGCGTCACGGCCACGATGACCGGCCCGATGGCGTTGGGCAGCAGATGGCGGGTCACGATCTTGCGGTCCGACACGCCGATCGCCCGCGCCGCCTCCACGAATTCTGACTCCTTCAGGCTGAGCACCTGACCGCGTACCAATCGCGCCATCGTCACCCACGCCGTGAGCCCGATGGCGATGAAGATGAGCAGCAATCCGTCCATCGCCTCGCCGATGGGCGTGGCCTGGAAGACGACGCTCAACAGGATGATGAAGAGCAGGTCGGGGAATGCGTAGACCACGTCGGTGAAGCGCATCAGGTAGTTGTCGAGCCGCCCGCCGAACCAGCCCGCCGCGGCGCCGATGGGCACCCCGATGGCGAGCACGACGAGCTGGACGACGATCGCCACACTCATGCTGATCTGCGCGCCGTCGAGCAGCCTGCTGAACAGGTCGCGGCCCAGCTGGTCGGTACCCAGCAGGTGTCCCGGGCTGAGCGGGGGAAGCGGTCGGTTCCCGTTGGCGCGCAGGGCCTCGAGATCCTGCACTCGGTAGTGCCACGGCGCCAGCGCCGGGCCGAAGACGGCGATGACGAGGAGGATGACGACGATGACCCCGCCCATCAGGGCCAGGCGGTTACGGCGTAGACGGCGGAACGCGTCCCGCCTCGGGCTGATGACCGGACGGGGTGCGAGCGCGGTCGGTCCACCGAGGGTCGGGCTCTGCGTGACCATCTCGACCTCGCTGTCTAGCTGTAGCGGATGCGCGGATCGACGTACGCGTACAGGATGTCGACCACGAGGTTGATGACCGCGATGGCCACGGCGTAGAGCATGGTCATGGCCATGATGAGCCCGTAATCACGCTCACCGATCCCCGATACGTAGTAACGGCCGATGCCGGGGATGGAGAAGATGAGCTCCACGATGAACGACCCGGTGACCAGGTATGCGAGGATCGGGCCGAGGATCGTGAGGACCGGGATGAGGGCGTTCCGGGTCATGTGGACCGCGACCACCGTGCGCTCGCGGAGTCCCTTGCTGTGCGCGGTCCGGATGTAGTCCTTGCGCGTCACCTCGAGCATCGAGGCGCGCGTATAGCGCGCGATCTGCGCGATCGGGTAGCCGGCCAGCGCGACCGTCGGAAGGATGTATGAGCTGGGACCCTCCCAGCCGTGGGTCGGCAGCCAGCGAAGCGTGACCGAGAAGACGACCACGAGGAGCATCGCGAGCACGAAGGAGGGCGTCGCGATGCCGGCGATCGAGATCAATGTGGCGGCGTAGTCCGGAAGCCCGTTGTGGCGCAGCGCCGCGATCATGCCGAGCGGGATCCCGATGATGACCGCCAGCGCGAAAGCCATGACGCCGAGCTGCACGGTCGTCGCCAGACCATCGCCGACGATGTCATTGACGGTCCGGTCGCGGTAGCGGTAGGACGGGCCGAGATCGCCAGTCAGGAGCGAGCCGGCCCAGCGCAGGTACTGCACCGGAAGTGGATCGCTGAGGCCGTACTCCGCATTGAGACGCTCGACGACGCTCCGCGGCAGGGGCTTCTCCCGGTCCCATGGACCGCCGGGCACTGCGTGCATGAGCACGAACGTGATGAGCGAGATCGCGAA
>JACCVB010000297.1 GCA_013698385.1 Chloroflexota bacterium | reverse complement strand
TCCGGACGCAGGAACTCGGCGATCTCGACGACCGCATCCCGGTCGATGAGGATGGCACCGAGCACGGATTGCTCGGCTTCCAGGCTTTGTGGCGGCAGGCGATCGATCACGACTTCGGCAGGCTCCCTTGGACATGCGGCCATCAGCGCGATCGGCCGCTCGTCCGATTAGGGGGCAGAACGAACGGAAAGACCAGTCTTGACTTCAGCGTTCTCCACGGCTCGAGACAGGAAGATCGCGATGCGGGTGGATGAGTCCTCGGATGCTGTGGATGGACGGTGGGTAACGGTCAGTCCAGTTTGCGGATGACCCCGATGAGCTTGCCCTGGATGCGGACGTCGTCGTAGAACTGGGGCGGGTAAGCGGGATTTGCCGGCTGGAGCCGGATCTGGTCCTTCTCCTTGAAGAAGCGCTTGAGGGTGACCGCGTTCTCCTCTACCTGGGCCACGACGATGTCCCCGTTTCGGGCGGTCGTCTGCGGGCGGATCAGGACGAAATCTCCGTCCGTGATGTGGGCCTCGATCATCGAGTCGCCGCGGACCTTCAGGACGTAGGCATCCCCGCCCGGGGCCAGCAGGTCCGGGACGGCCATCGTCTCCGATGCATCCTGGTACGCCTCGATGGGTCCGCCGGCGGCGATCTCCCCGATGATCGCCACGACGCGTGAGTCCGCACTGGTGGCCTGCGGCACGAGTTCGCTGCTGAGCCCCAGGCGGATCGCAGCGGTCGGCGTCATCCGGATGGCGCGCGATTGGGCAGCGCCCCGCTCAAGGTAGCCCTCCCGCTCCAGGATCTGGAGGTGGTGGTGGACCGCGGAGGTGGACGCCAGCCCGACGGCATGAGCGATCTCCCGCACCGACGGCGGATACCCGCGGGCGCGCAGCGTGGATGCGATGAAATCCAGGATCCGGACCTTGCGTTCGGCGTCGTGCTTCGTCACTCGCGCCTCCTTGGCAGCCATCATACCGAACGGACGTTCGATGTCAACTGCGGCGGTGGGCGCCCGGTGCGGCGAGATCGGCGCGGAGCCGCGTCGCCGATCCGCGGGCGTCTTGCGTGGTCGTCACCCACCGGGTGCACACAGCTCACCGGCAGCCCACGGCAACGCTGGTAGACTCCCGGTCCCGAGTCGGTCGTGGCCGCCCGGACGTACACCGGACCGACCCAGGAGCGTGAAGTCGATGGCTCGCAGCAGCAAGGCGAAGCGGACGGGCCGCCTGTCTCTTGGCAGGATGCTGTCCATGCTCGCCTTCATGCCCGTCGCCAGCCGAGTGCCCGAATACGCCCGGCTCGTGACGGCGCTGTTGCTCGACGAACGCATGCCGACCAATCACAAGGCGATGCTGGGGGCCGCCGCCGGGTACCTCGTCCTCGGGCGCGATCTCGTGCCGGACAGCGTGCCGATCATCGGCGGACTCGATGACATCGTCGTGGTCGTCCTCGCGGTGGACCTGTTCCTGGAGAGCGTGCCTGACGACCTGCTCAACGAGAAGTTGCGCGACCTCGGGATCGACCGCGCCGGCTTCGATCGTGACATCGCCCAGATCCGGCGCTTGACGCCGGGCCCGGTCCGTCGGACCATCCGGCGGATCCCCGCGCTCGTCGGCAGCGCTGGGGGCCTCATCCAGAAATCCGGTCTTGCCCCCCGCCTGCGGGGCTGGATCACCAGAGAGGAACCCAGCACTTGAAGGTCATCCTGACCAAGGACATAACCACGCTCGGCAAGAGCGGCGAGATGAAGACCGTGACGGACGGATATGCCACGAACTACCTGATCCCCAGGCAGCTCGCGGTCCCAGCCGCCGGCGGCGCCTTTCGAGCGTGGCAGCACGACATCGCCAGCCGCGAGGAGAAGCGCGTCCGCGAGCGCGCCGACGCCGAGATCGCCGCGACCCGCATCGCCAGCACGACCTTGACCATGGGCGTGAAGGTCGGTGAGGGCGGCAAGCTGTACGGCTCGATCACCAACAAGGACATCGCCGACGCGCTCGCTCGGCGCGGCATCGACGTCGACCGCCACAAGATCGACCTGGACGAGCCGCTCAAGACCCTGGGTACCTACAAGGTGGCCATCAAGGTCTTCGCCGGGATGACCCCGGAAGTCACGATCGTCGTCGAGCCCAAGGGCTGACCGGCCTCATCTCCCCCGATATGCGTCGAGGCCGACAAATCAAGGAGTAGGTCGTGCCAGCCCGTCGCGATATCGCCCGCCTGCTCATTGGCGTTGCGATCAGCGTGGTCTTCCTGTGGGTGACGCTGTCGCGGGTCAACCTCCAGCAGGCTGGGGACGCGATCGGTCGTGCCGCGCCCGGGGGTCTCCTCGCAGGACTGCTGATCGTGCTCGTGGACCTCGCCTTTCGGGCGCTCCGCTGGCACGTCCTGTTGCGGGGAGTGGATGGCGCCGCGGTCCGGCCGACCTATCGACTCGCCTACGGCTACCTGACCCTCGGATTCGCGGCGAACGCGGTCCTGCCGGCCCGCCTTGG
>JACCVB010000287.1 GCA_013698385.1 Chloroflexota bacterium | reverse complement strand
GGCGCGTGCCGCTGGAGATGTGCCCGACGTCCAACGTCCACACGGCAGCCGCGGCTTCCATCGCGGAGCACCCGATCGACCTGCTCCGGCGACTCCGGTACCGGGTCACGGTCAACACGGACAATCGACTGATGAGCGGTGTCACGCTGTCCTCGGAGTTCGAGGCGCTTGATGTCGCCTTCGGGATCGGGCTCGGCGAGATGGAGTGGCTGACGATCAACGCCATGAAGTCGGCCTTCGCGCCGTTCGATGAGCGATTGCGCCTCATCAACGAGGTCGTGAAGCCGGGGTACGCGCGACTCCGCGCCGAGGCGTCTCGGGTGGTCGTCTCCGCTCCCTGAGGTTCCGCCCCGCGGCTCAGACCGCGCCGAGAGCGCCGAGATCTCGGGCACGGTCAGCGCAAGCCCGGCGACGACGGCGGCGACCAGTCCGCCTTGACCCACGATGGGCAGCCAGGTCGGCGGCGCCCCCTGCGGCTCCACCCGATACGACCACGTCACGAACGAGGCGGCGCCGACGACCGCCAGGGCTAGGCCTGCGAGCCAGAGCGGCGAACCGAGGTACATCGGCACGACGCCCAGCAGCGTCAGGGCCAGGCCGAGGGACGTGACCACCGCGAAGCCGGCGATGATCTTCGTGTCATCGGGTCCGGGGTGCGGCAGTCGTCGATCCAGCCACGCGTCGACCACGACGAGCGCCGGCCCGAGCAGTGGGACGAGACCGACCAGCGATCCGATGACAATGGGATCGTGGCCAAGGATGCCGAAATCGGGGTTTCGGGCCTCGACGAGGTGGCCGGCACCGAGCGACACGGCGATCGGGATCGTGACCGCGAACCGGATCGCGCACGATCGAGGCAGCCAGGGCCGGATGGTGACCCACAGGGATCCGGCCACCGCACCGAAGAACAGTCCGAGCCCGACGACGATGCCGAGACTCCCGCCCAGGGTGATGTCGCCGATCCTGTTGCCGTTCTCCGTGAACGACCCCTGGGCTGACGGGACGAGCAGGGCCGCCAGGCGCATGACCAGCCGGCCCCCGACTCCAGCGACGATGACCCCGACGATCAATCCGGCGAGACCGCCCCGGGTGATGTCCCGGAGCACGTCGATCTTCGGGTCGCCAGGTGGTGCGGTCATTATGTCGCCAGACGATATAGCCTCGGCCGTCGAGGCGTCAATATGCTGTCCGGGGCCCTGGGCCGGGTCAGCCCGCCGGTAGGGCGACCACGAAGCGACTGCTGGCGTAGCCGTTCGGCTCGATGAAGATGCGGCCGCCCATCGCGCTCATCAGCCGGCGCGAGGCGAACAGCCCGATCCCGGAGCCGCGGCTGTGGCCGCGATCCTCGATCCGCACGAACGGCTCGAAGACGCTCTCCCATTCGGCGATCGGGATGCCCGGCCCGTCGTCCGTGACATAGACCTGGATCTCGTCGCCCACCCGCCAGACCCCGATGCTGACGCCGTCTTCCGTGGGGGCGTACTTCGACTCGTTCTCGAGCAGCTGTTCGAGAACCTGGCGGAACCGCGCGTCGTCGCCGAGCGCGATCGTCGGGCTTTCAGGTCGTTCCCAGCGGATCGGATGCGGCCGGAGCAGGAGTCTGAGCGTCTCGACCGTCTCCTCGACGGCCTTGACCGCGTCGAATGGCTCCCGGGACAGGCCGGTCAGCCCCTCGCCGCGCGCGGACGCCAGGATCGAGTCGACGAGCCGGTCCAGGCGCAGCAGCTGATCGTTGGCCGCAGCGCGCCAGTCGCCCGCGCCGGGTTCGGACGTGGGCTCGGTGGCCGCCTCGGCCAGCAGGTCGACATACACCCGGATGACGGAAAGGGGCGTGCGCAGCTCGTGGGTCACCACGCTCAGTAGCTCGGCCCTGGCGGCATCCAGGGCGGTCAACTGGACCAGACGCGCTTCCACCTCCGCGGTCAGCCGGCCCTTCTCGACGATGCCCGCCAGCAGGGCCGCGATGGTCTGGAGGAACGCGATCTCGTCGGCCCGGAACCGGCGCGCATCGCGGGTCTGGACGTTAAGCACGCCGACGACGGCGTCGTGCCAGACGAGCGGCACGGACAGCATGCCGGCCAGCGCTTCGTTGTCGAACCCGCGGACCCAGCTGAACCGGTCGTCGCGGGTGACGTCGTCCACGGCGATCGGCGTGCGGCCGGCGGCCACGCTTCCGGTGATTCCCTCGCCGAAGGCCAGGCTGACCTTGCCGACCTGCGCGCGATCCAGCCCGTTCGTCGCTGCCAGCGTGAGGCGCGTACCTTCGCGCTCGGTAAGATAGAAGGAGCAGACCTCGACGCCCATGGCGGCCGTCGTGCGCTCCACGATCGTGCGCATCAGCTCGTCCCAGTCCCGCGCGAGCGTCGCCAGCTGGGCGATCTCATGGAGGAAGCCGAGTTCACGCAGGGTGTCCCCGGCTTCGTGCAGCTCGGTCATGGGCATTCGATCCGCCGCCCGGATCAGACCGATGCCGGCTCCGGATCCGTGACCGTCGTCGGCAGCTCGGCGAGGAGCGGGTCCGTCCAGGTCCAGGCAGCGCCATGGTGCTTGCCCACGGCACCGTGGCGGGCGGCCTCCACGCGCAGCGGCAGGCCGAAGATCTCGATGAAACCGACCGCCGAGGCGTGGTCGAACGCATCACCCGTGTCGTAGGTCGCGAGGCTCTTGTCGTACAGCGACATCGGGGAGCGGCGCCCAACGACGACGGCCTGCCCGTGATCGAGCCGGACCCGGACCTCCCCCGAAACGACCCGCTGCGACGAGGCGACATAGGTGCGCAGGTCGCGCGACAGGGCGCTGAACCATAGACCGTCGTAGATGAGGCGGGACAGTTCGTCCGCGACCAGGCGGTTGAAGCGCAGCGTGTCGCGCGACAGGGTGAGGCCCTCCAGCGCGGGGTGCGCGGCGTGCAGGAGCGCCGCCGCCGGGGCCTCGTAGATCTCGCGACTCTTGATCCCGACCAGCCGATCCTCGACATGATCGATACGGCCGACGCCGTGCGCGCCACCCAGCTCGTGCAGCCGTTCGACCAGCGTGACGGGCGCCAGGCGCTCGCCATCGAGGGCGACCGGGATGCCGCCTTCGAAGTCGATCGTGAGCTCGACCGCGGCCGGGGCGTCGGCTGGCGCCACGGTCCACTCGTAGGCATCGGGCGGTGGCGTGACCCACGGATCCTCGAGCACGCCCGTCTCGCACGAGCGGCCCCACAGGTTGACGTCGATCGAA
>JACCVB010000260.1 GCA_013698385.1 Chloroflexota bacterium | reverse complement strand
ATGCTCCATGCCGACTCCCCTCGCCTGCGGGGCAAGGCCATCCGGACACGCGCCCTCGGCTACAGCGCGATGCTGTTCCTCGTGCCGGTGGTCTGGCGACTCCTCCCGGACCGTGGTCGATACCCGCGGACCCTGGATCTCGCCGTCACCCTGCCCCTGTTGCTCGACGCCGGCGGTAACGCCGTCGGGATCTACGACCGCGCGCGGATCGACGACGTCGTGCACGGCATGAATTCGGCCATCCTGACCGGCATCGCGGGCTCGCTCATCGGTCCGCATGTGGACGAGCGCTGGCAGGCCGCTGCCGCCGGAGCCGGGGCGGCCGTGCTCGGTGAGACGCTCTGGGAGACCTTCGAATACGTGGCGTGGCGGACCGGCCAGGACGGGATGGACCTGAGCTACGAGGACACGATGGATGACATCATCGCGACCTGGCTGGGCGCGGTCGTGGGCGCCGGCTTCATCTTCGCCAAGACACCGTCCAAGCGCGAGCACCGGCAGCGCGCGGGCTGGCGGGCGCCGCTCGGCGCCTGAACCGGAACGGGGCACGGTACCGGCATCCGACTGACCTGGCTGGGCCACGCCACCGTCCTCATCGAGACCGGGGGCGTCCGGCTCCTGACCGACCCACTCTTCGGCGCGCGCCTCGGACCCCTGCGGCGGCATGGACCGACCCCGGACCCGGAGCACCTCGGCCGGGTCGATGCCGTCCTCGTCTCGCACGCCCACCCGGACCATTTCGACCGGACGTCGCTGCGCCAGGTATTGGGCGATCCGCTGTTGATCGTGCCGGAGGGATTGGGATCGACCGCCGGCCGGCTAGGCTCCTCTCACGAGTTGGCGGTGGGCGGGTCCGTGCGGGTCGGCGACGTCGCGATCACCGCCGTCGAGGCGCGCCACGGGCGATGGCCTCGACACCCACGCGCAACGACGGTCGGCTACCTCATCGACGGGCCGAGCCGGGTCTATTTCGCAGGCGATACATCGCTCTTCCCGGGCATGGCCGACCTCGCGGGCTCGGTGGACGTGGCGCTGCTTCCCATCGGTAGCTGGGGGCCGCATCCGGCACCGTGGCACCTGGGCCCTCGCGGTGCGGCTCGGGTCGCGAACATGCTCCGCGCGCCTGCGGTGGTACCCATCCACTGGGGCACGTTCTATCCGAATGGCCTGCATCGGATCTGGCCGGATCCGCTCACTGCCCCGGCCGCCCGATTCCTCCGCCTGGCGAAAGACCTCGCGCCCGACGCCGAAGTGCGCCTGCTCCAGCCCGGCGAATCGACCTCCTTCGAACCGCGATGACCGATCCAACCGGCGCCCGCGGCAACGGCGCACCCGATCCCATCGCCCACGTCCGGCCGGCAACGCCTGCCGAGCGAGCCGAGGTTCACGCGATGCACGGCGCCAATCGCGTCGCCTGGGATGAGGCCGCGGAGCGGTACGAGCGCTGGCTACCGGAGGCGATCGACCTCATCTCGTCCGGCGGGACCAACCTCTTGCCACCGGAGCTCGAGCTCATCGGCGACCTGCATGGACGATGCGCTCGAGCGATCCACCTCCAATGCGCGGGCGGTCGAGACACGCTGTCGTTGTGGAACCTGGGCGCGGAGTCGGTCATCGGCGTGGACTTCAGCCCGCGCATGCTGGAGCTTGCCGGTCGACTGACGGCGGCGGTCGAGGCGCCCGCACGCTGGATCCTTGCCGACGTGTTGGACACGCCGCACGACCTCGACGGTACGGCCGACCTGCTCTACACCGGGCGCGGTTCGCTGATCTGGCTCCAGGACCTGGACGCCTGGGCAGCCGTCCTGCAGCGATTGCTCACCCCGACCGGTCGCCTGGTCCTGTTCGAGGGACATCCTGCGGAGTGGCTGTTCGACGTCGACGCGGATGGGCGCTGGATCGCGACCGATTACGACTACTTCGCGGGGCCCGAGGCGTCTCGCGGATGGGCGCCCGAGTACATCGACCACCTGGCGCTGGCCGACGAGGACCAGAGCTGGAAGTTCGCGCGGGCGTGGACGCTGGGCGAGGTGATCACGGCGATGCTCGGCGCCGGCCTCAAGCTGGAGCAGGTCCGCGAGCATCCGACCGACTGGTGGGGCGGCCACGGGGACGTCCGACCCGAAGATCGGGGACGCGTGCCGCTGTCGTTCTCGGTCGTGGCCCGCCGCGGCTGACGCGGGCGTTCGAGTCAGTCGCGGGCCGGCACGGAATCGACCGAGACCCAGCGTCGATCGAGCGCCAACTGGATGACCGTGGGACGGTCCTCGGCCATCGCCTGCCGCAGCGCGCCTTCGAAGTCGGCGTCGCGATCGACACGGACGCCTCGAGCGCCCATCGCACGCGCCACCGCGGCGAAATCGATCGGACCGAGTTCCGTTGCGACGCCCACTCCCGTCTTGCGTCGTTCCTGCCACATCCGGATCGTGCCGTAGCGCTCGTTGTCGAAGACGAGGACGATGATCCGGGCCTTCTCGCGCACGGCCGTTTCCAGCTCGGCCATCGTCATGGCCATCCCGCCATCGCCGACGAGCGCGACCACCGGTCGGTCGTGATGGACGAGCGCCGCCGCGGTCGCGGCCGGCAAGGCATACCCCATCGCCCCGGAAGTCGGGCCAAGGAACGTGCCGGGACGACGGAAGCGGAAGCCACGGGCAGCCCAGCCTGCGAAG
>JACCVB010000251.1 GCA_013698385.1 Chloroflexota bacterium | reverse complement strand
TGCCGGACTGGTCCTTGCTGCCGGACTGGCCGGTCGAGCCGCCCATGCCGGACTGGTCCTTGCTGCCGGACTGGCCGGTCGAGCCGCCCATGCCGGACTGGTCCTTGCTGCCGGACTGGCCCTGCTTCTGATCTCGCTGCTGGTCGTCCATCTGGGTTGCCTCCGAAGCTGTCGTTGGGGGTATCCATATGCTCCACCCGCAGCCCCGCACAGGCGATACCCGGCCACGGACGCAGCGTTGCGCAGGCGTTGCAGACGTTGCGGCACGGTACCCTTGAGCGGTGATCCACTCGATCCTGATCGGGCGCGGGGCGTTCGCACTTGCATCGATCGCATGCCTCGCGCTGATCGGAGTCATCACATTTGGGATCGTCTCCCCCGGTGACCGAGGATCACCGAGGCGCCCTGGCCTCCTGCCTGGCGGCGGGGCCCAGCCGTCGAATCCTGACGCGCACGCCAAGATCCCGATCCCGGTCCCCGGGCATGAGGTCTACGGGTTCATCCCGTACTGGGAGATGGACGGCTCGATCGCCGCTCACCTGGCCCGAACCCGGCTGTCCACCGTTGGCCTGTTCTCCGTGACCCACGGCCGGAGCGGGGCCATGGCCACCGGCCAACGCGGCTACAAGCAGATCACCGGCCCGGTCGGCCAGGCGCTCATCGAGACGGCCCGCAAGCACGAAATCCGCGCGGAGATCGTCTACACGAGCTTCGGCGCGGACAAGAATCGACGGTTCTACGATGACCCGGCCGCGCAGGCGCGTTGGATCGACGAGCTCGTCACGTTCGTGGACGAGCGGGACCTCGACGGCGTCGATGTCGATGTCGAAGTCCTGCCGCCGGATCTCGTGCCGGCCTATGGACAGTTCGTCGGTCGACTGCGCGAGGCGCTCCGTGCGAAGCGACCCGCAGCGCAGGTCTCGGTCGCGACCCAGGGCAACGCCCTCGGGGCGGCGATGGCCGTCGTCGCCGCCCAGGCCGGCGCGGATCGGATCTTCCTGATGGGCTACGACTTCCACTGGGCGGGGTCGGAGCCAGGTGCCTCCGCGCCGCTGGAACGCCTGGACGGAGAGCCCGAGGATCTGCGTGCCGCACTGGAGCTGTACCGGGCGCTCGGGGTCCCGATCGAGCGGACGCTCCTCGGGCTGCCCTTGTTCGGGATGGTCTGGCCGGTGTCGGGCCCAGGACTCGGGTCGTCCGCGGCAGGGCGTGGCGACGGCTGGGTGCCGCGCCGAAATCTCGGCGTCCTCACGGATCCGACCTTCGTTTCGACCTATGACCCGATCGAGAGCGTGGAGTTCTATGCCGCGCCCACCCGACCCGACGCGGCCGCCGCCACAAACGAGGTACCCGTGGAACCCGGAGCGGCTCCTGATGGCGGCGCGGCGTCGCTCCCGCCGACCGCGCCACTCGACGCCGCGCCCTGGCAGGCCGTGTACTACGACTCCCCGCGCAGCCTGACCCCCAAGCTCGCCCTCGCCGACGATCTGGGTCTTGCCGGCGCCGGCTTCTGGGCGATCGGGTACGAGCGTGGGTTGCCCGGCTACACGGACCTCATCTCGGATTTTCGGGCCGGGGTCCTCCAGTCCGAGCCGTGACATCGCGTCGAACTGTCACGCGCATGTTTATTCGAAGCGGGCCGGCGTTTTGGCAGAATCGCACCACATGACAGCTGAAGGTGTCGGCCCGGTCCTGCATACCATCCCTCGACGGACGCCGCGTTTCGGGAGCATGTCGAACGAGTAACGGATCGCGAGCGTCCAGGGCAGGCACCGGAGCTGGAACGGCGCCTCCGCCGTCTCTTTCCACGGGTGCGAGTTCGGGAACGGTCGCTCTCCGGCGAGCGGGTTGCGTGGTACATCTACCGCGATGGGGGGTGGGTCCCGCCGGATGATGCGCCGTGGTGGGTGGACGCGGGGTTGGCGCGTGTTCGTTACGACCTCTGGACGGCCTCATCCTGGATGCGAATCCGGCGGCCAGGCAGTTTCTGGGTGACGACATCGTCGGGCGCCACTGGCAGGATCTCACGACGCCTGGTGCTGCCCCGCGCGTCGCCGAGATCATGGCGATCATCGAGCAACTGGGGACCGTTGTCTCGCGCTTTCGGATGCCCTCCGCGAGCGGTGCCCTCGTGAAATTCGATTCGTTCACCCAGGTCGAAGGCAGCTCGGTCGTCACGATCATGCGGCCCCTCTCACGCGACGCGCCAGACACGATGAGTGCGTGAGGGGTCGGGCGCGGATCTGGGCCACAATGAGGCGTGATGGATGATCAGGAAGCGCCCCCAGGAGAGCCGGCGACCGACGGCTTTGCCGCGTTCGGCCTGGACCCGCGATTGCTGGCGGCGCTGACCGAGCTTGGCTACGAGGAGCCGACCCCGATCCAGTTCGCGGCCATCCCGGTCCTGCTCGAGGGGCGCGATCTCCTGGCCGAAGCGCCGACCGGGACCGGAAAGACGGCGGCCTTTGCGCTGCCGCTCCTGGCCCGACTGGAGATCGGCACGTCCGGTCCGGGCAGCACCCAGGCACTCATCGTCGTCCCGACCCGTGAACTCGCGATGCAGGTCGCGGAGGCCCTCCACAAGTACGGGCGCGGGCTTGGCGCGAGGGTCGTCCCGGTCTACGGCGGGCAGCCCATCAGCCAGCAGTTGCGTGGCCTGCGCCACGGCGTGGACGTCGTGGTGGCGACGCCCGGGCGCGCCGTCGACCACCTCAAGCGCGGCAGCCTTCGGTTCGATGCCGTCAAGGTCGTGGTCCTCGATGAGGCCGACGAGATGCTGGACATGGGCTTCGCCGAGGATCTCGACCTGATCCTGGCCGCCACGCCCGCGGAGCGCCAGACCGCCCTCTTCTCGGCGACGATCTCGCCGACCATCTCGCGTGTGGCCAAGCGCCACCTGCGCGAACCGGCCCGGGTCACGGTGCGTCCCGAGCGACCGACCGGCGCTGGCGCGGCACTCGTTCGCCAGGTGGCCTATGTCGTTCGCCGCGCGGACAAGCTGGCCGCCCTGTGCCGGATCCTCGACGTGGAGGACCCGACGTCCGCCCTGGTCTTTGCCCGGACCCGCGGCGAAGTCGACGACCTCGCGGAAGCGCTGAGCAGTCGCGGCCACGACGCAGGAGCGCTGCACGGTGGGCTTTCCCAGGAGGGCCGCGACCGGATCATGGGCCGGTTTCGCGAGGGCAGCCTGGATGTCCTGGTCGCCACGGACGTGGCCGCGCGCGGCCTGGATATCGAGCACGTGTCGCACGTCGTCAACTACGACGTGCCATCGGACCCTGATGCCTATGTGCATCGGATCGGCCGGACCGGTCGGGCGGGCAGGGAAGGGGTCGCCCTGACCCTCGTCGAGCCGCGCGAGCATCGACTGCTGCGCAACATCGAATCGGCGACCCGGACGAAGCTCCAGATCGCGCGGCTGCCGACGGTCGCGGACCTGCGTGAGCGTCGACTCGAGATCCTGCGCGCCAACCTGCGCGAAGCCCTGCTGGCCGGTGGCCACGATCGGCTGCGGGGCGTCGTGGAGCC
>JACCVB010000218.1 GCA_013698385.1 Chloroflexota bacterium | reverse complement strand
ATTCGCCTCGGTCAGGCAGCGGAGATGCTCGGCGTCTCGGTCGAGACGCTTCGACGGTGGGAGGCCGACGGTCGCCTCTCGATGACTCGTTCGGAGGGCGGCCAGCGCCTGGTCGAGATGGAGCAGGTCTCGCGCCTGCTGGATGAACGCCGCAAGGCTTCGACCGACCGACCGATCGTCGCCCAGTCTGCTCGCAATCGATTCGCCGGGATCGTCACGAGGATCGAACGCGACCGGGTCGCGGCGGTCGTCGAAGTGATCGCCGGCCCGCATCGGTTGGTCAGCATGATGACCGCCGAGGCGATCGACGACCTAGACCTGAAAGTCGGGGACGAGGCGGTCTGCGTCGTGAAGGCCACGAACGTGGTCGTCGAGGTCCCGTCGCCCAGGGCCTCGCACAGATGAGGTCGCGGGTGGTGGCCCTGATCTCGCTCGTCGTCCTGATCGTTGCCGGTTGCTCCAGCGGGTCAGTCCGCGCAGCTCCCGCCGACGTGATGGTCTTCGGTGCCGCGTCGCTGAAGGGCGCCGTGGCGAAGGTGAAGACCGCCTACGAGTCGAGTCATCCGGGCACGACCCTGGCGATCTCCACGGACTCGTCGGCCGCCCTCGAGGCCCAGATCGAGCAGGGCGCTCCCGCAGATGTCTTCCTGTCGGCAGATTCGAGCAACCCGAAGAAGCTCGTCGATGGCGGCTTTGCCGATGGCGCCGCCGTGCCCTTCGCTGGCAACAAGCTGACGGTCATCGTGCCGAGCGCCAACCCGGCCGGGATCAAGACGCCCGCTGGCCTCGCCATGGCCGGGGTCAAGGTCATCGCCGCGGGCGAGACTGTGCCGATCACGAGATATGCCGCGCAGCTCGTCGCGAATCTTGCGCACGAGGCCGACTATCCGCCGGACTTCGCCGCCGGCTACGCCGGGAACCTCGTCTCGCGGGAGGACAACGTCAAGGCCGTCGTCGCGAAGATCGAGCTTGGCGAAGGCGATGCCGCGATCGTCTATGTCACGGACGCGAAGGCATCGACCAAGGTCGCCTCAGTTCCCGTGCCCGACCACGCCAACGTCACCGCCACCTACGCCGGCGTCGTCGTCAAGGCATCGAAGGAGCCGGTCGCCGCGCGGTCATTCCTTGCCTGGCTGTCCGGTCCCGACGGAGGCGCGATCCTTCGCGAGTTCGGGTTCCTGCCACCCTCGTGACCCAGCCCATCCGGGTCCGGCGCCCACACCCGGCCCGGGGTGAACGGCCGGTCGCGGCCGTCGCCGCCCTGTTCGGGCTGTTCCTGGGACTACCGGTCGTCGCACTGGTGGCGCGAGCCCTGCTCGACGGGTCGCTCGGCAGGGCCATCTCGTCCCGAGTCGTTCTGGATGCCCTCGGGCTGAGCCTGGTCACGACGGCGATCAGCCTGGTCATCACGGTGGCGCTCGGCCTGCCGCTCGCGTTCGTCCTGGCTCGTCGATCGTTCCGAGGGAAGGGCTGGATCGAGGCGATCGTGGACCTGCCGATCGTCCTGCCGCCGTCGGTCGCGGGGCTTGCGCTGCTGCTCGTGTTCGGTCGGCGTGGGCTGCTATCGCAACCGCTGGAGGGGCTCGGCCTTTCGGTGCCGTTCACCACGATCGCGGTGATCCTGGCCCAGACCTTCGTGTCCGCGCCGTTCTTCATCCGCTCGGCCCGGACCGGGATCGCGTCCGTGGACCCGGACCTCGAAGATGCGGCCCGGGTGGACGGGGCATCGGAGGGTCAGTTGTTTCGGGCGATCACCGTGCCGCTCGCCAGCGCGGCCCTCGCTGCGGGCCTGGTCATGACCTGGGCTCGGTCGCTCGGTGAGTTCGGGGCCACGATCATGTTCGCCGGCAACGTGGAGGGTCGGACCCAGACGCTGCCGCTCGTCGTGTACGCGGAGTTCCAGGGCGGCGATCTCGATGCATCCGTGGCGGCAGCCGCGATCCTGGTCCTCGCGGCGCTAGGTGTCCTCATCGCCGTGCGGGTCTTCGGCTGGGGGCGACTCCTCGAGTCAAGAAGCGTGACCTGACCCGGCCGCAGCACCCCGAGGTCTTCGCCATCGCCGGGCAGGATGAAGCCCCTCGCCGTCCAGTCTTGTGTCCCCGGAAGCGAGGGGCTTGCAATTGAGAACCCGCCCGTCTAAGACATCATCCCGGGCGGCAATTGCGCCAGTGCGACGATGTTGTCCTCGCTGTCCTTGAACCACGCGGCCTTGCCCCCGTTCGGATCGGACGCCACGCCGTCCGTGGTGGTCGGCCCCTCGTCACCCATCGCGTAGTCCTCGAATACCACACCGCGCCCGCGAAGGTCGGCCACCACGGCGTCGAGATCGCCGACGACGATCGTGGCCACCGTGTTGCGGGCCGTGCCGGCGCCGGCCGACTTGTAGATCGAGAACATGGCCCCTCCGCTGCGGTAGATCAGGCCCTCGTCACCCATGTCGACCACGGGTGTCATTTCCAGTTTCTCTTCGTACCAGCGCCGCGCCCGGCCGATTTCCGAGGCGGCTAGGGTGGCGTAGACAGGCGCATCCTTGAGCATTCGTGGTCCTCCGAGCATGATCGGTCGTGGGCCATACCCCGACGACGCAACCGTATCCGAGTCGTCCGCGCCCGCGGGGCGCTACAGGGGCAGATGCAGCGCCGGCTCGCGCGACCACAGTCGACCGTCCGCCATGGACTTGACGAAACG
>JACCVB010000195.1 GCA_013698385.1 Chloroflexota bacterium | reverse complement strand
CCCGTTCGATCGGTCGCTGGGGGGCCACGGCGGTCGGGGTCGGCATGGTCCCGCGTGGCGAGGTCGGGATCGTCGTCGCCAATCTCGGCCTGGCGGCGGGTCTCCTGACCGGCGGGCTGTTCAGCGCCATCGTCGTGGCCGTCGTGCTGACACGGTGGTCGCCCCGTACCTGCTCGCCTGGGCCGTGCCGCGCGCGGCGGAGGAGGCCAGGATCGCCGAAGGCGCGGAGGCGACGGCCTCCTGAGGGTCGGATCAGCGAAGGCGGAACATTGCCCCGTCGCTCGATCGCACCAGGCTGGGTGGAGCGCCGCCGGCCGACGCCTCGAAGGATGACGTCGATCTCCTCGCGGTACTGGCGGCCGATCGGCGAGCAGTCGAGCCACTCGATGTAGTCGAGGTCCGTGCGGCCGATCTCGCCCAGCGACCAGCCCGAATACCGCCCGAAGTTGAGGACGCTGCCGGTCGGGTTGCCTGGCGCCCGGCCCGCCGCCCCCTCACCGTCCGCGGTGCGCATGGAGGCGTCGTACCCGCCACCCACCGTCGAGCGGCCGCTCGTCCAGTCGCGCGACACCGTCTCAGGCTCCCGGGCGGGCGTGGCGCGGGCGGAACCAGTGGCTTCGGGCCGCGAGGCGGGGGTGCCCGCGCGACGACTCGGACCCAGATCCGGATCCGGGTGCTCGCTCGCCCGATGACGAAGCGCGGCCTCGACGCGTCGTTCTCGATCGAAGGCGGCTCGACGCGCGGGCTCACCGATGCGTTCCCACGCGTCGTTCAGCGCCGCCATCCGCGCAGCTGCCTCAGGTCCCGCCGCCACGTCGGGGTGGTACTTGCGAGCGAGCCGCCGATAGGCCGCGACGATGACCTCGTCCTCGGCTTCGGGGTCGACCTGGAGGATCTTGTATGGATCCGGCGCGGGTCCCGTCATGGCGCCGGGACCGGGCTCGCCGGGGCCGGGCCCGCCGGTACGGGACCCGTCGGTACCGGCAGCCCGTCGCGCTCCAGGCGGAGGCCGGAGATGGAGGACGCCAGCGCATCCGGGTCATCGGGACTGAGCCGCCGGAAGAGGTAACGCACGATGTCCCGGAATGCGGCCACGATCGGCAGCGCCAGGATCGCCCCGAGGAGGCCGGCCAGGGAGCCGCCGACGATGATCGAGAACATGACCGCCGCCGGGTGGAGTTCGACCGCGTCACCCTGGATCTTGGGCACGAGCAGGTTGTTCTCGACCTGCTGGACGAGCGTGTACAGCACGAGCGCAGCGATGACCGGCTCCAGCCCGGCCGTCGCCGCGAGCAGGACGGCGGGCACGGCGGCGATGATCGGCCCGATGATCGGCAGCAGCTCCAGGATCCCAGCCGTGATCGACAGCAACACGGCGTACCGGCCGAATACGGGGTCCACGAACCGGCTCAGCAGGAGCAGGCCGACGAACGTCATGACCCCGACGGTGAAACCCAGGATCAGCTGGCCGCGCACCCATTGGCCGAAGACGCGCTGGACGATGCGCAGGATGACCCACGTATCGAACCGCCAGGCGGACGGCAGCGATCGATCGAACTGGGCCGTCAGGGCCGCCCGGTCCTTGAGCAGGTAGAACGCCCAGACCGGAAGCAACAGGTAGCCGAACAGCGCCGCGATGAAGCTTCCGGCGCCGGTCACGATCGGGAACAGGAACGCGAGGCCGACGTTCGGCCCGCCCTCGACGCCCTGGCCGAGTCCGGCGATCATCGAGTCGATCCAGTCGCGGAAGGCCGGCGGGATCTGCAGGCGGGAATAGGTCTCGGAGAGTCGCGCGAGCTGGGCCTGGAACTGCTCGGCCAGGGTCGGGAAGTCGCGTACGAATCGGGCGACCTCGTTGATCAGCGGGGTCAGGGTAAGGTTGAGGAACTCCACGAGGACCACGATCGCCACGATGTAGACGAGCAGGATCGCCAGGGAGCGGCGGACGCCATGACGGCTGAGCCAGCGCACCGGCGGTTCGAGCAGATACACGATCAGCAGACCGACGACGAACGGCCGGACGCTGTCGCGCGCCATCCACAGCAGCCACCCGAGGATGATGGCAGCGACGATCAACACGACGACCCGGGGCGAGAAGCGTCGGAAGCGTGGATCCGAGTTCGAGCCGGCTGGGTGCACGAACGGCGGTGGGGGAAGGGCCGCGACCCAGGCGTTGGTCTCGCCACTCAGGTCCGGGCTCGTCAGGCCCGCCGCCTGGGCATCGGACGGTCCATCGCCGGCACGATCGGGAGCGATGCCGTCGTGCGCATCCATCGTGCGGCAGACTACCAGACGTGGTTGACCGGACAGCTCCCGACGCGCACCCGGACGCTTCCCGGGACGTCCGACCGGACACCCGCCCCGACGCCGCCGCAACCGCCGAGCCGAAGCAGCGCTGGCGCTTGGTCGTGGGTCGCGAGCCGGATGCGCCCGCACTCGCCCAGCGCGAGGTGGCCGAGGCCTGGGAAGCGGCGCTCGTGGCCGCTGGACTGCCAGTCGCCCGGAGCGCGGGCGCGCGGGCGCGGCTGCGTATCTCGTTCGGGGCGCCGTTGGCGACATCGATGCCGGCTGAGGGCGAGTTGATCGATGTCGTGCTGACCGAACGTTGGCCACTCTGGCGGGTACGGGAAGCGCTCGAGGCATGCGTGCCGGCGGGCTGGTGGCTGGTGGATGCCCACGACGTCTGGCTGGCAGGCCCGCCGTTGGCGGGTCGTGTGGCCGGGGCGGACTACCGGGTCACGGTCAGTGCCGCGCAGGTCGCGACCGCCGACGTGCATGCCCGACTCAGCTCGGCCTGCGCAGCCCTGCTCGCGGCACATCGGCTTCCACGCGAACGAACCAAGGGGAACGCCTCGGTCCGCTACGACCTCCGTCCGCTCCTCCTCGCCGTAGCCGTGCGACCTCCGTCCTCGTCAGGGATCGACCCGATCGTCGTCGTGGCCCGCACCCGATCCCATCCCGAACTCGGGAGCGGTCGACCGGAGGAAGTGGTCGCCGCGCTGTCCGAGGCCACTGGCATCCCGTTGACGGTCGAGTCCGTCGTGCGCGAGCGACTCGTCCTGATCGAGGACCTTGACTGACCCGGCGGCGCGCTGACCCCCGCGGCGCGCCCCGGAGGCGCGGTGACCCCCAGCCTGGGACCGAACGCTTCGAGGTTACAGGCCCCGTCAGGGTCACCTCCCGCCCGGTCGAACGTCCAGCCCACGCTTGATCCAGCTCGCAGCGGGCCTACCCGTCCACTGTTACGGGCTCGATACGGCCGAATCCTCCGATCACAGCGGAATCCGTTGCGCCAACACCAGCGGAGGCAGCCGGCGCGGTGCCCAGCGCAGCGTCGGCGGACAGGGGTGGATCTGCTTACACCACGGGTGACAGACGCTCAACCCATCGACATGACCCGGCGGCGCGTTTGACCGGCCCATGGTCGAGTCGTACAATCCGCGTTCGCGCCTCGGCCGTGCCGGGCGTCATCCCCTGTCCGACTCGCCGACTCGCCATGCGCGGCGCGGCAGTCCGAACGAAGTCTTGAGGATCCATGTACGCAGTCATCGAGACCGGCGGTAAGCAGTACCGCGTGGAAGTCGGCACGGAACTCCAGGTCGAGCTGCTCGACGTCGAGCCCGGCAACACTGTGACGATCGATCGCGTCCTGCTCGTCGCCGACGGGGATGATGCCTCGATCGGCCGGCCGCTCGTGGATGGCGCCGCGGTCAGTGCCGAGGTCCTTCGCCAGGAACGCGGTGAGAAGCTGATCTCGTTCAAGTACCGCCCCAAGGCTCGCAGCCGGGTCAAGAAGGGCCACCGCCAGGAGCTCACCGTCCTGCGCATCAGCGACATCGTGCTCGGCGGCAAGAGCGCGGCGAGGCAGGTGGCCCGGGCGGAGCAGGACGCGAAGGCGGAGCGCGAGCGTCTCCAGGAAGCGGCCGAGATCCAGGCCGCCAAGGATGCCGAACTCGCGGCCAGGCTTGCCGCGAAGGACGCGCCGACCGCGGGCGCCAGGACGCCCGCCAAGACGACGACCACCACCAAGACCGAGACCACCGCCAAGCCAAGCACTAGCGCCAAGACCGAGGCGAAGTCCAAGACCACCACCAAGCCCAGCACGGACGCCAAGACCGACGCCAAGTCGAAGGCCGGCAAGCCCGGCAGCAAGGCCAAGGCCCCGGCCACGTCCGACAAGCCCGCGGCCACGAAGTCGACGAGAACGAAGCCGGCGACCAAGAGGCCCGCGACCAAGAAGCCCGCGGCCAAGCCGCGCGCCACCAAGAAGGACGAGTAGACCAGATGGCCCACAAGAAGGCTGGCGGCAGCGTCAAGAACGGCCGCGACAGCGTCGGCCAGCGCCTCGGTGTGAAGGCCGGGGACGGCCAGCTCGTGCCGGCCGGTTCGATCATCGTCCGCCAGCGCGGGATGACCTTCCTGTCCGGTCCGGGCACCGGGCTTGGTCATGACTACACCGTGTTCGCGACCATCACCGGCAAGGTGAAGTTCGAGCACGCCACCAAGCACAAGAAGCGGATCCGGGTCGTGGCGTCGGAACTCGCCGCGACGACCGCGTGAACCGGCACCCCAGGAGAACCCAGCCGTGAAGGCCGATATCCACCCCAAATACCACCAGGCCAAGGTCCACTGCGGATCGTGCGGCACGGAATGGACCGTCGGGTCCACCCGCCCCGAGCTCCGCGTGGACGTGTGCAGCAGCTGTCACCCGTTCTTCACGGGCACCCAGAACATCATCGACACGGCTGGCCAGGTCGAGCGCTTCCAGAAGCGCCTGGAGCGCCAGGCCCGAAGCTGACGCTCCCGCGGCCGCTCGTCACGGTCATCGCCGCTAGACTCCAACCCATGCCCAAGTACGCCTACGGAGGCCAGGCCCTCATCGAGGGTGTCCTGATGCGTGGTCGCGACGCGATCGCCGTCGCGCTTCGCCACCCGGACGGGCGGATCGTGTTCGCGACGGAACGGCTCGATTCGGGCGTGCACGGCTCGCCCGTGGGGAAATGGCCGCTCGTCCGCGGTCTCGTCGTGCTGTACGAGACGCTCATCGTGGGGACGCGCTGGCTGGTTCGCAGCGCGAACGTCCAGGCGGAGGAGGACGGCGTCGAGCTCGGCAAGGGCTCGATCGCCCTGATGCTGGGGCTGACCCTGCTGGCCGGGGTCGGCATCTTCTTCCTGTTGCCCCTGTTCGTGGCCAGCGTCACCACGGCCAACGTGGAGAACAGCCTCGTCCAGCACCTCGTGGAAGGCCTGGTCCGGGTGGTCATCTTTTTGGGCTACCTGCTGCTCATCTCGCGGGCCCCGGACATCCGCCGCGTCTTCCAGTACCACGGCGCGGAGCACATGACGATCCATGCCCTGGAGGCCGGCGATCCGCTCACGGTGGACGCGGTCCGCAAGTACCCGACCGCGCACCCTCGCTGCGGCACGGAGTTCCTTGTCGTGGTCATCCTCCTGTCCATCGTGGCGTTCTCGCTGGTCGGACGGCAGGCGCCCCTGGTCATGGTCGGGAGTCGGCTGCTGCTCATCCCGGTCATCGCGGCACTCGGGTACGAGATCCTCAAGTTCGGGGC
>JACCVB010000159.1 GCA_013698385.1 Chloroflexota bacterium | reverse complement strand
TGCCTCAGGGGCTCGCCTCGGGTACACTCGCCGCCGATGGACTCCAGCACCCCGTTCGCCCACGCCAGCGAGGCGGAGATGGCCCGCATCCTCGATTTCTATGCGGTCCGCTGGAGCTACGAGCCCGAGACGTTCCCGATCCTCTGGAACCTGGACGGCGATGTCGTCGAGAGCTTCTCGCCCGATTTCTACCTGCCTGATCTCGACCTCTACCTCGAGATGACGACGCTCCGCCAGAAGCTCGTGCGCAAGAAGAACCGGAAGCTTCGACGGCTGCGCGAGCTGTATCCCGGGATCAACATCAAGCTGTTCTACGAGCGAGACTTCCGGGCGCTCATGTTGAAGTACGGGAAGGTCGCCCTGGCCGATGGCCTGTCCGGCACGCTGGGTCAGGTTGCCGCTCCCTATGGCGATCCGGCGCCGACCGCCGCTATCCGCGCCACCGACGAAACCGACACCCCCGCCGCGACCGTCTCGACCGCCACGACCAGCGCCGCGCGACGCCGGAACCGCCGCCTCGCTCGTGCCGCCGCAGGGGCGCCGTGACCCGGGCGCCGGATCTGCACGCCGACGTCGGCGAGATCCTGCTCACGGAGGAACAGATCGCCACTCGGGTCGCTGAGCTCGGGCGGCGCATCAGCGAGGACTATGCCGGACGGCCGGTGACCCTCGTGTCCGTCCTCAAGGGTTCGCTTCCGTTCATGGCGGATCTCATGCGCGCGATCGACCTGCCCCTGCGCATCGACCTGATGGAGGTCAGCTCTTACGGCGGCGGTGCGACGGAATCGTCCGGGCTGGTCCGGATCCTGAAGGACCTGTCGGCGACGATCGAGCGGGAAGACGTGCTCATCGTCGAGGACATCATCGACACCGGGCTGACCCTGAATTACCTGGTCCGCTACCTGCGCGGCAAGAACCCGGCCACGCTCCGCATCTGCACCCTGCTGGACAAGCCCGCGCGCCGCCTGGTCGAGATCCCGGTGGACTACATCGGCTTCACGATCCCGGACCAGTTCGTGGTCGGCTACGGACTCGACTACGGGGAGCTGTATCGGAACCTGCGTTTCGTCGGCGTCCTCAGGCCGGAGGTCTATGCCGGTCCGGCGGAGGCGGAGGTGGCCGGGGTATGACGATGCAACGCCGACCGCTGGGCGGCGGGCGGACCCTGGCTGCGCTCGGCGCGGTCGTAGTTCTCGCCGGCGCGGTCCTGCCGTGGTGGCGGCTCGGTCGGCCAGGGGAACTGCCGCCGCTCAGCGGGAACGCCTTCGAGGGCAGCGGGATCCTGGTCTTCCTGGTCGCGGTGGCGACCCTCGCGCTCGTCGCCCTGCCCTACGCGATGGGCGACCGACCGACAGCCATCGATCGCTGGATCTCGTACGCCATGCTGGCCGTGGTCGGCTGGATCGGCCTGCTCTTCCGCGTCGTCCAGCTCACGCTCGAGGGGGCGTTCCGCTTCGATGAGCCCGCCCAGGTGTTCACCAATGGCCCGGGGCTGTGGGTCGCGGGCATCGGCCTCGGGATCCTGGCGCGAGCCGTCTACCGGATGACCCGGGAGCCCGCCTACCGCTGAGTCGGGGTCGGCTCGGCGGGCTCGACCGCGCGTCCGCGAGCGACCCCCCGTCCGCGATCGACCGTCCGTCCCAGGTCGAGCCGATCCGACGCGGCCTCGATGAGCGCCCGATCATGGGTCGTGGCCAGGATCGTCACCCCCGGGTCATCGAGGTCGGCAAGCAGGCCGGCGACGGCACGAGCCCCATGGCGGTCCAGCGCGGCGGTCGGCTCGTCCAGCACGAGCAGTTCGGGTTCGGCGGCGATGGCCCTGGCCAGCGCGACCCGCAGCCGCTCGCCGGCAGACAGGCTGTCCGGTGCCCGTCGTGCGTGGTCGCCCAGACCGAAGCGCTCGAGAGCGGCTTGCGCACGGTCGCGTGCATCCGGTCCTTCCCGGCCGCGGATGGCCAGGCCGAGCTCCACGTTCTCCAGGGCGGAGAGGAACGGGACGAGATCGCGGACCTGATCGACGATGCCGATCCGAGCCGCCCGGAACCGGGCGAGCGCCTCACGATCCAGCTCCGCCAGGTCCGTCCCGAGCGTCGTGACGCGGCCCTCGGTCGGGCGATCCAGGCCCGTGATCAGGCGGAGCAGTGTCGTCTTGCCCGTGCCCGACGGGCCGGTCACCACGTGGAAGCCTCCCCGTCGGAAGGTGGCCGTGGTGGGGGACAGCCCGAGGGCGCCGGATGGGCCGAGCGCGTCATGCCGGGCCATCCCGTAGTGGCGAGCGACGGACTCCAGGCGCACCGCATCTTCGCCGGGCGAGACGCGATCGGCCGAAGCGAGCGGCCTGGCGGCCTCCGGAAGTGGCGGCGCCAGCCAGCCCTGGCCGTCCTGGACGCGGCGAGGCGTCGTCCCGGGCGGCCCCATCCGCTCGGCGACGGCCCGTCCGTCCGCGACGTGGACGACCCGATCGGCGATCCTCTCCACGAGCTCGTCGTGCGTGACGATCAGGCAGGTCGTGCCCTCCGCGCGGACGACGTCGCGAAGGACCTCCAGGATCTGTTCGGCCGTCGCTCCGTCCAGCTCACCGGTCGGTTCATCGGCGAGCAGCAGGGCCGGCCTAGCTGCGAGCGCCACCGCGAAGGCGACGCGCTGTTGCTCGCCGCCCGACAGCTGGTGCCGGAACGCCCCGGCCCGATCTGGCAGGCCGATCCGGTCCAGGAGTTCCGTCACGCGAGCCTCCCGGGCCGGTCCGGGAACGCCGCGCAGTGCCAGCGGCAGGGCGATCGCCTCGGCCGCGCGGAGATATGGGGAGAGCGCGCGTCGGTAGTGCTGCTCCACGACCCCGACCCGGTCGCGCCGGTGCTGGTCGAGCTCGGCGCCGCTCGCCCCGATGAGATCTCGACCCAGCACCGTCATACGCCCCGCGGACGGGCGGTCCAGGCCGGCCAGGATCCGCAGCAGGCTGGATTTCCCGGAGCCGGAGGGGCCGATGACGGCGGCCACCTCTCCTTGGCCGACGCGCAGGTCGAGGCCGCGCAAGGCCGCGACCGGACCGCCATTCGACGGGTGGATCCGGATCAGTCCCGTGGCCGCGATCGCGTCAGGCATCCAAACGCTCCGCGTGTGGGCGGGCTGGGCCGCGGACCGCCTGTCCGTCGAGCGCCCGTCGCTCGCCGAGCGTCGCCCGGCCGTAGGTCCGCCTGGCGAGGACCGCGACGGCTGCCGACACGCCCCCGATCACGGACGCCACGACAAGCGCCATCGGTAGCAGCGGCAGGACCACGACGAGGGGCGGGATCGGCACGGTCCCCTCAGCGGTCAGCGCCAGCGCGGAGGTCACGACGAAGGTCAGGACGAGACCGACGGTCAGACCGGCCACCCCGCCGGCGATCGCTTGCCACGCAGTTCGCGCGACCGCCTGCCACCGCAGCGCGGACGGCGGGACGCCCTGGGCCTCCAGGTCGGCCATCTCGCCGCGTTCGTCGCGCAGGTCCGTGACCGCCCCGAGGATGAGCCCGGCGATCGAGAGGACGAGGCCGGACAGCGCTGCCACGACGAGGGCCCACACGATCGACTGGCTGAGGGGGTCCTCCGTCCGCGCGGCGACCAGGTCGGCGCTCGCCGTCACCTGGGCGAACCGGAACGGCGGCTGCTGGAGGGCGGCTCGGACCGCCACCAGGCGTTCCGTGGTCGGCGCTGAGATCCACATCTCGGAGGGACGGCCGGAGCCCGGAACGGCCTTGGCGAGGGCCACGATGAACGGGTCGAGCGGCACGACCACGAAGCGAGGCGTCGTCGCGACGACGGTCGGGACGTACCTCGCCGTGGCGACCACCCGCAGCGGGATGATCGCGTCGTTGCCGACGTGGAGGTTGAACGAGCCGTCCGGGCCGGCGGCCGCGGCTAGGTCCGGGCTCACCACCGCGGGGATGACCAGTCCGTCGACCACCTGCGGCGCCCGGATGATCACGGTCGAAACGGTGAAGATCTCGAGGTCGACCGGCGAATCGTCGGTCAGCCCGTCGAGACCCTGGAAGGCCACGGTGGCTCGGCGCAGGTCACGCTCATGGCCGGGACCCTGGGGATCGCGCGCATGACGGAAGATCAGCGCGGTCAAGAGGCCACCACGCGCGGTCTC
>JACCVB010000142.1 GCA_013698385.1 Chloroflexota bacterium | reverse complement strand
CGGACAACCCGCTCGTCTTTCCGGATGGAGGAGTCGCGGGCGAGGACACGCTCGCCACTGGCGGCGGTCGAGTCATCAGCGGCGGCAACTTCCACGGTGAGCCGATCGCCCTGGCCATGGACTTCGCGAAGATCGCCGTGGCCGAGCTCGGGTCGATCAGTGAGCGGCGGATCGCCCTGCTGGTGGACGCTCGACTCAACGGCGGGCTGCCACCGTTCCTGACGACGTCGTCCGGCATCGGCTCCGGGATGATGATCTATCAGTACACGGCCGCGGCGCTCGTGTCCGAGCACAAGGTGCTGGCCCATCCGGCGTCGGTGGATTCGATCCCGACGTCGGCAAACCAGGAAGATCATGTGTCGATGGGGTCCATCTCCGCTCGGCACGCGCGGGCCATCCTGGCCGGGGTGGAGCAGATCCTCGGCATCGAGCTGGTCGTTGGTGCGCAGGCGCTCGACCTGCGGCTGGCGATGCTGGCAGGGGCGTCTGCGGCGGGGGTCGGGGCCGCGGTGGATCCGGGCGTGCCTGAACCGCGTGGGGCCGAGGCAATCGTGCCCGGCTCGGGTGTCGCCGAGGCGCATCGCCGCATCCGTCGCGTGATCGCCCACCTGGATCGGGACAGAGAGCCCGGCGCGGACCTCGCGGCGGCGGCCGAACTCGTCCACGCGGGGGCCCTGGTCGACCTGACCGAGCCCGGCTGAACCACGGTCCGGGCCGGGCCGGGCCAGCGGCGTATCGGGCACATCGGGCGGGGCGTTGACCGCGCCGATTCCGATGGGACCGTTCGAATCCGGCCTACGGAGGGCTCAACGGTGGACGGGGGCCGCTCCGAGTCCGCTCACGCTCAGCGAACCAAGGTCCGCCCGGGCTCTAGGGTCGATATCGACCCCCGTACCCGGGGATCCTCCGGTCCCAGCGGAATCGGTCAACACGGGCTACGGGTCCGGCAGTACGAGCGTAGTGCTGACGGCGCGGGTGCCGGCTGGGCGCGGGTGCAGCGGCTGGCCGTAGACTCGGGTGTGACATGCCGGATCCCGAGTCGATCTCGATCGTAGAGGTGACGGACGAGGCCGCGTTTCGCCTGATCCCACCGTGTGCCGACCCGGGCTTCGATCATCGCTCGTGCGATTACTGGGAGGACGCAGATCGCGGATCGAAGGCGGCCCGCCTGGCCTGGCTGACTGACGGCAGGACCGCGGCTGCGGGCGCGTCCGCCGATGCCCGCCCGCCCGTCGAGACCGGCGCATCGGGACCGGTCAACCCGTTCCTGGCCGAGGCCGTCCGCCGCCAGCCGACCGCGAACCCGTTCGCGACCTCGCTGCCCGCAGCCGCCGCCGAGAACCCGTTCTTGATCGACGATGACGCCCCGGTCGGCAACCCGTTCGCCCCTCGCCGGGCGAATGCTCGAGGCGCGGCCGACGGAGGGCACCCGAAGCTTCGGCTGCTGCGCCGCGGTCTGGCGGTCGTCGGCAGTCATGCGATGGTCCTGCTCGTGGGCGATTCAGCCGTGGCCTACTGCCAGTTCGGTCCGTTGAGTGCGTATCCCCGCGCGCAGCGCACGCGCGATCTCTATCCCGCCCTGCCCGATGCGCCGCTGCCCGCGGTCATCACCTGCATCGCGACGACGGCCGAAGCCCGACACCAGGGGCTTGCCCGCCGGCTCGTCGGAACCGTCTGCGACGACCTCGCCACCCGGGGGTTCGCGGCGGTCGAAACCTACCCAGAGATCGATGCGCGGCCGGACGCGACGAGCGCCGCCACGCCGGCGTTCTGGGAATCGGTCGGCTTCTACCGCGCCGTGGCCGACGCGCGGTTTCCGGTCATGCGGCGCGAGCTCGCGTGAGGCCTGGCGGATACTTCTCGGCCGCGCGATGCTCGGGGTTCGCGCCGCGGGCCGCCGTCGCGCCGCGGTTCACCGTCGCGTCAGCGTTCGCCGTCGCGCTGCTGGTGGCTGGCTGCCAGGCGACCGCGTCGCCGTCGTCCGAGTCCGCAGCGACACTCGCCTCTGCAGCGATCGTGCCCATCTCCAACGCGTCGGCCACGAACGGGGCATCGAAACCCGCTCCCTCCACGGACCCACTGGCCGCCGCTTCTGCCCCGGCGGTCGTCGGCGGCCCGGCCACCGCGATCGACGTCGACCCGGGCCTGCTCGCACGACTTCCGGTCGCCATCGATGGCGTTCCGCTCAACGCGGATCCCGGTACCGCCGCCGAGATCGCGGCGGATCCCGGGTTGCGTTCCTCGGTGCGATCGGTCGCGGTCGCCCACGCTTTCGGCCCCGTGGCTTCCGCGGCCGCATCGGATCCGACCGCGTCCGGGTCGGCTGGCGACTACGTCGTGGTGACCGTCGTCAGGTTGCGGTCCGGCGTGTTCGATGCGCCGTTCTATCGGGCGTGGCGCGATTCATTCGATCAGGGCGTCTGTGCGCAGGCGGGTGACGTCGCCGGCCATGCGGAGGCGTCGATTGCCGGCCGGACCGTGTCGATCGGCAGTTGCGCGGGGGGCGTCCACACGTACCACGTCTACCTGCCCGCCCAGGAGGTCCTCGTCTCCATGCAGGCACTTGGGCCCGGGCGCTACGGCGAGCTCCTGGCGGCCGGCCTTCGGGAGTAGCCTGTCCGCCATGTCTGACGCCCCCGCCCCCGCCCCCCGCCCCATCGCGGGTCCACGACCGGTCCGCGCCCCGCGCGGTCCTGGACTGACGTGCCGCGGCTGGGCCCAGGAAGCCGCCCTGCGGATGCTCATGAACAACCTGGACCCCGAGGTCGCCGAGGATCCCGATCATCTCGTCGTCTACGGCGGGACCGGGCGAGCGGCCCGGAGCTGGGACGCATTCGATGCCATCGTGCGCGAGCTGCGCGTGCTCGCCGACGACGAGACCCTGCTGATCCAGAGCGGCAAGCCGGTCGGGGTCCTGCGCACCCACGAGTGGGCGCCGCGGGTGCTCATCGCCAATTCGAACCTCGTCGGCAAGTGGGCCACCTGGGAGCATTTCCGCGAGCTGGAACGGGCCGGCCTGATGATGTACGGCCAGATGACCGCCGGGTCGTGGATCTACATCGGGACCCAGGGCATCCTCCAGGGCACGTACGAGACCTTCGCCGAGGCGGCCCGCCAGCATTTCGGCGGGACGTTGCGCGGCACGGTCACGCTCACCGCGGGTCTCGGCGGGATGGGCGGCGCACAGCCGCTGGCGGTGACGATGAACGAGGGCGTCTGCCTCGCGATCGAAGTCGACGAGACACGGGCGCGGCGCCGACTCGAGATCGGCTATGTGGATCGACTCACGGTCGACCCGGTGGAGGCGCTGGCCTGGGCGCGCGAGGCGGCCGCCGAAGGTGAGGCGGTGTCGATCGCGCTCGTCGGGAACGCCGCGGAGATCGAACCGGCGTGGG
>JACCVB010000135.1 GCA_013698385.1 Chloroflexota bacterium | reverse complement strand
TTGACCGGTCCGACAAGGCTTCGATCGACCTCGGACGGCGGCGGTCCCTGGTAGGTCAGGGGGATGCCGGTCCCGATGTTCGAATCCGGCGGCAGGGGATCGGCGGCGATCACGGATACGAGGTTTGGACCAGCGATGAGTGCCGCGAGCGTGACCCCCGCCAACAAGCGGGTGGCACGGCGGCCTTGGCGAATGGACATCGAGGATTCCTCCAGACCCGCGCGCCCGACAGGGGTCGGACCTGACACGCGAGGGGTTTCCTCTTTCAGTCCCGGGAGACGGCTTCTTGTTACCGGACGGAGGTGACAGATCCATCGCAATCCGGATGCCAATCCTCGCACCCCGACGGAAGACGCCGTCGCCACGAACGGGTCTCGAAGGAGTTCTCTGTCGTGTATGCGGCCCGGTTGGGCAGGATTCGGCGGTCAGGCGGCGGACCCCAGATGGGCCAGCATCGTGTGGCGCCAGCTCTCGGTCGCCTCGACCGCATTGAACGTGTACAGGTGAAACCCGGTCACTCGCGTGGCCGGATCGGCGAGCAGTGGAGCCAGGTCCTGGACGAACCCGGTCGGCTTGTAGAAGCCGCCCGATCTGGCCATGCCGGCCACGAACCCCAGGTTCTTGGTGAAGAACCGCTTGGCGTCCTTGACGCCGATGCGCGCCGCGACGTTGAGGAGCTTCTGCGGATCGGCCACGCCGGGCACGCCGATGACGATGTCCGGAAGGAACCCCTCGCTGCGCAGCCGCCGCACCCAGGCCGCGATGACCTTCGTGTCGAAGTCCATCTGCGACGTGACGTGCTCGACGAACGGGGCCTTGTCGCGGAGCGCCTGATCGAGGGCCGCATCGGGGATGTCGGCATGGCCGTTGGGGTAGCCGGGGCAACCCAGCACCTGGAACGGGTGGCCGAGCTCGCGCATGGCCGTGATCAACGACAGCCCATCGAGGTACTCCCCGGGCTCGTCGGCATCGCCACCGACGACGAACGCGTGGGTCAGGGCACCGGCGCGCGCCCGCTCGAGCAGCTCCTCCAGCTTCGCCCGATCCGGGATCATCCGCGCGGACAGGTGCGGGATGGCACGGAACCCGTCCGCCTGGAGCTGTGCCGCCCAGTCCAGCGTCGCGTCGATTCCCTTGTTGGGCGACGCCGTCACGGACACGCGCGCGCCGGGCGGCAGATGCGGGATCTGCTCGGGCAGGTTCTTGAGCGGCAGCAGTTCGAAGATCGGCTCGATCAGGGCGGCGCGAAGGGCGGCGCGCTCCGCGTCGTCGAGCCCGCGGCGGCGGGACAGCAGGCCGGTCACTTTAGACCTCCGAATCCGGCATCGACGCCTTGCGCCGGATGATGAATTCGAGCAGTGCCTCGTCGACGGCGGCGTCGATCGGCGGAGCCTCGTACTCGCGCAGCATCCGCTTCCAGACGGCGTTCGCGCGCTGGGCCGCGTCGAGCGAGCCGTCCTCCTGCCACTGCTCGAAGCTGTTGTTGTCCGCGATCTCGCTGCGATAGAAGGCGGTCTCGAAATTGGCCAGCGTGTGAGCCGTGCCCAGGAAGTGCTGCCCAGGCCCGTTGGACCGGATGGCGTCCAGTGCCTGGCCGTTCTCTGACATGTCCACGCCCTTGACGAAGACGGCCATCATCCCGCACTGGTCGGCGTCCAGGATGAACTTCTCGTAGCCGACCGCCAGGCCGCCTTCCAGCCAGCCCGCCGCGTGGAGCACGAAGTTCACGCCCGCGAGCACCGTCGGCTGGAGCGTCGCGGCACTCTCGTAGGCCGCCTGCGCATCGGCGACCTTGGAGGCGCACAGCGAGCCGCCGGATCGGAACGGCACGCCCAATCGGCGGGCCAGCGAGGCCATCGTGTACAGCACGAGCGCGGGCTCCGGGGTCCCGAACGTCGGCGCGCCCGACTGCATGGACATGGACGACGCGAACGAACCGAGCACGACCGGCGCCCCCGGCCGGACGAGCTGCACGAAGGTCATCCCGGCGAGCGACTCGGCGAGGGTCTGGGCGGCCACCCCGGCCGCGGTCACGGGCGCCATCGCCCCGGCCAGGATGAACGGGGTGAGAAGCGTGGCCTGGTTGCCCAGGGCATAGGCACGGGCGGCGCCCAGCATCGTCGAGTCCCAGACCAGCGGGGAATTGGCGTTGATCAGGCTGAGGATGACGCAGTGGTCCTCGAGGTACTCCGGGCCGAACGCCAGGCGCGCCATCTCGACCGTGTCCTGGGCCCGCTCCGGCGCGGTCACGGAGCCCATGAACGGCTTGTCGCTGTAGCGGATGTGCGAATAGACCATGTCCAGGTGGCGCTTGTTGACGGGCACGTCGACCGGCTCGCAGACCGTGCCGCCGCTGTGATGGAGGTGGGGCGAGAGATAGGCCAGCTTCACGAAGTTGCGGAAGTCCTCGATCGTGCCGTAGCGACGACCGTTGTCCAGGTCGCGCACGAAGGGCGAGCCGTAGTTCGGTGCGAAGACCGTGTGCAGCCCGCCGATCTCGACGTTGTTGGCCGTATTCCGGGCGTACTGGGTGAACTGGCGCGGGGCCGTGGCCTGGACGATCTGGCGGCACATCCCGCGCGGGAACCGGACGCGCTCCCCGTCCACGTCGGCGCCGGCTTCGCGCAGAAGGCGCAGCGCATCGGGGTCGCCCCGAAACTCGACCCCGACTTCCTCGAGGATGGTGTCCGCGTTGTGCTCGATGATGGACAGGCCTTCCTCGCCGAGCACCTCGAACGGGGCGAGCGTCCGGGTCAGGAACGGGAGGCGCTCCACCTGGGCGTTGAGTCGGGCCGCGCGTCGGCCCTCGCGTCCACCGGTCCGGCGATTGGACATCACCTCGGTCATCGGTCGTCTCCCGTTGCTGTCGCGGTCGCCATGGCCGCTCGTCGCCGTCGTGCCGCTCGCGGGTCCGTGCCGCGCTCCGCGGCCTGGGGGCGCGCCGGCAGCGTGACGGCCCGCTCAAGGTGGGGATTCGGGGCGGTCCGGTGGGGGATCGCCATGGCCTCCACGAAATGCTCCTGGAAGCGCGGCTCGACCGCCGTCTCGATCTTCTCGACCCGTCTCACGACCGCCTCGATCTCGCGCCGCGCGGCACCCGACAGCAACGCGATGAGCGCGCCGGTCCCGGCGGCATTGCCGGCACCCCGGACCCGTGCGAGGTCGCAGTCCGGCACGAGCCCAAGGACCATCGCGTGGACCGGATCGATCTGGCTGCCGAACGCGCCCGCCAAACGCACCTCGTCCACGGCCTCGATGCCGAGCTGATCCATCAGCAGCCGGACCCCGGCATACAACGCGGCCTTGGCCAGCTGGATCGCCCGGATGTCGTTCTGGGTGATCAGGATGCGCGGCCCGCCATCGGCCGGCTCGTGCAGGACATAGCTGAAGGTCCGACCGTCGGCCACGATGCGCGCGGTGCGACGCGCCAGGCCCCCATCGATGACGCCGTCGGCGGTCACGACCGAGGCAAGGTAGAGCTCGGCCACGACCTCGATGATGCCCGAGCCGCAGATGCCGGTGACGCCGGTCCCGGCCGTGGCCAGCGCCGCCACGAAGCCGGGGTCGTCCGACCACGTATCCACCCCGATCACGCGGAACCGGGGCTCCAGCGTGTCGCGGTCGATCCGCACGCGCTCGATGGCGCCGGGCGCGGCGCGCTGGCCGGCACTGATCTGGGCGCCCTCGAACGCTGGGCCGGTCGGTGAGCTGGCGGCCAGCAGTCGATGCCGGTCGCCCAGCACGATCTCCGCGTTCGTGCCCACGTCCACGACGAGGGTCATCGCCTCCGCCTTGTGCGGTTCCTCGGCCAGGATGACGCCGGCCGTGTCCGCGCCGACGTGTCCCGCGATGCACGGCAGGATGTAGACCCGGGCGCCCGGATGAGCACGCACCCCGAGTTCCGCGGCGGTCAGCTCGACCGCCGTATCAGTGGCGAGGGCAAAGGGCGCCGAACCGAGCGGCGTCGGGTCGATGCCCAGCAGCAGATGATGCATGATCGGGTTGCCGACGATCGCGAGCTCGAGGATCTCGGCGCGCTTGATGCCCGCCTTGTTGGCGAGGGTCGCGAGCAGGCCGTCGAGCGCCTTTCGGACTGCCGTGGTCAGTTCGACGTCGCCCCCTTCGTGCATCATCACGTACGACACCCGGCTCATCAGGTCCTCGCCGAAGCGGATCTGCGGGTTCATCACCCCCGCGCTGGCGAGGATGGTGCCGTCGGTCAGGTTGGCGAGGTGCCCGGCGATCGTCGTCGAACCGACATCGATGGCCACGCCGAACGCGCGATCGTGGAAGCCCGGCCAGACCGCGATGACGTCCCGGCCACCGTGGATCGCGACGGTCACCCGGTAGTCGCCCGCAGTGAGGGCCGGCTGGAGCGCCCGGATGACGGCGAGGTCCGCCCGCAGGCCGGTCAGCTGCCATTCGCTTGCCAGGGCGTCGAACAGGCGCCCGAGATCGCCGGTCGGGGTGGCGAGGTCGGGCTCCGTGACGTCCACGGTGTGCAGCCGGATGACCGGGTCCAGCACGAACGGCCGGGCGTCGAGGTCCTTGCGCACGACCTGGCGATGGACCTGGCTCTCGGGCGGGACGTCGATGACGGCGTC
>JACCVB010000128.1 GCA_013698385.1 Chloroflexota bacterium | reverse complement strand
TCGAGCGCCGGATCCTCGAACACGGCCGCACCCTCGACGAACGTGCCGACGACGCGCGTTTCGCCGATCGCGCCCGCCTCTCGGTCGAACAGGTCGCGGTCCAGGACCGCGAAGTCGGCCAGCTTGCGGACTTCGAGCGTGCCGGTGTCCCCGTCCAGGTGATTGACGTACGCCGAGCCCGTGGTGAACGCCGCCAGCGCATCGATCAGGTCCAGGCGCTCCTCCGGCAGCAACGGTTCCTTCTGGCCTCGGCTTTCATCGGCGACGCGCTCCACGGCCAGTTCCATCTCGAGCAGCGGGTCCGGAGTGGAAACGCTCCAGTCGGAGCCCATCGCGAGCACCGCGCCGGCCGCTCGGAGCGAGCGGAATGGATATTGCCAGCGCCATCGATCGCCCAGGAACGGGATCGTCAGGTTGTCCATCTGGCCCTCGTGACAGGCCCAGTACGGCTGGGCATTGGCGGCCACATCCAGCAGTCGGAAGCGTGGCACGTCGTCCGGGTGGATGACCTGGATGTGGGCGATGTGCGGACGGGTGTCGCTGGCTCCGTTGGCGTGTCGGGCCGCCGCCACCGCGTCCAGTGACGCCCGCACCGCCCCGTCCCCGATCGCATGAAAGTGCGCCTGGAATCCGAGGGCGTCAAGCTGCGGCATCCAGGACGACAACCCGTCGGGATCGATCTGGAGCAGGCCGCGGTTGTCCGTCGTGCCGCCGCTCCCGTCCAGGTACGGCTCCAGCATCGCGCCCGTGAAGTTCTCCAGAACGCCATCCATCATCAGCTTCACGCTCGTCGCCTGATAGCGACCGATGGACGTGACCCGGCGACGCTCAACGAACTCCTCGATCTGCTCCGCGCCGCGGTGGCGTTCCCACCACATGGCACCCACGACCCGCGCCGTCAATTCCCCCCGCGACGCCAGCGCCAAATACGCTTGTTCCTCCGTCTCGGGACGGATGATCGCGTCCTGCCAGGCCGTGATCCCGAGCGAGTGCAGATACGCCTGGCCAAGCAGCAGTGCCGCCTCGAGGTCCGCTGGCGTGTCGTCCGGCGCGTACCGACCGACGAGGTCCATCGCGCCTTCGTGGAGCGTGCCGGTGGGGGAGCCATCGGCATCCCGCTCGATCCGACCGTCGCCGGGATCGCTCGTCTCGACGGTCACGCCGGCCAGCTCCAGGGCCCGCGAGTTGGCCCACGCGCCATGCCCATCGCGGTTCGTGAGGAAGACGGGACGATCCGGCGCGATCGCGTCCAGGTCCTCCCGCCGCGGCGTGCCGCCCGGGAAATCGTCCATATACCAGCCGCCGCCGCGGATCCAAGCCTCGGTCGGGTGGGCGGCGGCGTAGGCGGCGATGACTGCCAGGTAGGCCTCGCGGCCGCGCGTGTCATGGAGCTCGCAGCGGAGTCTGGCGAGACCGCCGTGGACGGGGTGGACATGCGCGTCCTGGAATCCGGGCGTCACGGTCCGGCCGCGCAGGTGGATCACCCGCGTCCGAGGGCCGATGTGCGCCATGACCGCGCGGTCCGGCCCGACGGTTGCGAGCCGGCCGTCGCGCACGGCCAGCGCGGACGCCCAGCTGTGAGCCGGATCCATGGTCGCGATCCGGCCACCGGACAGGACGAGATCCGCGGGCTGGTCGGGACTGGCGGACATTCGGCCTCCTGCGGAGTAGCGGTCCGTGCAGTCTGGCAGGCCCACCTGCGCTCCAACACGACATCCCGGCCCTCGCGACACGACCACGGATCGGCGGAGGTCGTAGCATCAGCGGCATGACCAGCGTCCACCTGCTCCACGCCGGGTACGCGAACGACCGCGTCGGCAGCAGCGTCGTGCTAGTCCGCGACGGCGATGCGCGGATCGTCGTGGACCCAGGCATGGTCGCGGGCCGCGGCCTGATCATGGATCCGCTGCACGAACTGGGCGTCCCGCCCGAGTCCGTGACCCACGTCTTCCTGAGCCACCATCACCCGGACCACACGGTCAACATCGCCCTCTTCCCGAACGCCGAAGTCGTCGATTTCCACGCCCGCTATCGGGACGACCTGTGGCTGGACCACGTGGGCGACGGCTATCGACTCAGCCCGCGCAGCGAGCTCTGGCTGACGCCGGGCCACACCGAGGAGGATGCGTCCCTCGTGGTCGAAGCCGACGACGGCGTCCATGTCATGACCCACCTGTGGTGGCGGTCGGACGGCACGCCGGCGATCGACCCGATCGCTTCGGACCAGGCCGCGATCGAGGCCGGGCGCATCCGGGTCCTCGCCGCGGCCGACATCGTCATCCCCGGCCACGGCGGGCCGTTCCGCGTACGCAGCGGAACGATCGAGCCGCTGTCGGACGCCCGGGTCAACCCCGTCGGCTGACCGAGCCGTCGCCGGCCGACGCTCGCAACCCCCACAGGGAAACGAAGGCGCCGATCACGAGCAGGCCCGCGCCCACCAGCATCGCCAGGTGGAAGGCGTCGATGGAAGCGCGGGCGACGGCCAGGACCTGCTCCGCGGTGGCCGACTCCGCCGGCGGGTTGAGCGGCGGGAAGGCCCGGCGCACCTCCAGCGAACCAGGGTCGAGTCCGCCGGCCTGGCCCCCCAGGGCGCCGTAGAACGTCGCGCTGACGACGACGAAGATGATCGCCCCGAGCAGCGGCTGGCCGACCCGCGAGATGGCGTTGTTGATGGCCGACGCGATGCCGGTGTTGGCGGCCGGCACGGCACCCATCAGCGTGGTCGTCAGCGGCGCCACGACGAGCGAGATCCCGAGCCCGAACAGGATCACCGCGGGCACGATGTCGACGATCGCCGACAGCGGAGGGATGAGGGACGCGGGCGTCGTCAGGGTGGCGCGCCACGGCATCGACTCGACCGGCAGGCGCGCGTACCACAGGAGCGCGGCGGCCATCAGCAGGGGCCCGGCTACGAGGAAGCGCCGGGCGCCCAGGCGGCCCACGCTGGACCCGACCTTCGTCGAGAGGAGCACGAGCAGCAGGCCCGTCGGCAGGCCGACGAGGCCGGCCCCGAGGGCGGTATAGCCGAGCACGTTCTGGAGCACCAGGCTCTGGTACGAGAACGTGACATACAGCGCGCCGTACACGAAGAACGTCGCGAGGTTCAACGTCGTGAACACGCGCGACCGGAACAGCTCGAGCGGCACGAGCGGATCCGTCCGACGGGCCATGAGGATCGGAAACAGGACCAGGCTCGCGACCCCGACGACGAGCGCGCCCCAGGCCACCGCATCCGACCACTCGCTCTCCTGGCCGCGGATCAAACCGAACGCGAGGCCACCGACCGCGAGCGCGGCCACGAGCGCACCGAGCCAGTCGAATCGAGCGCCCGCCCGCTCGTCGCGGGACTCCTCGACATGGCTGAGGGTCGCCCACAACCCGACGATCGCGAGTGGCACGTTGACCAGGAACGCGACTCGCCAGCCGACCGTGTCGACCGTGAGTCCGCCGATGATCGGCCCGAGGATGGTCAGTGCCGAAGTCGCCGAAGCCCAGATCCCGAACGCGCGCCCGCGCGCCTCGCCGTCGAACGCCTGGCTGATGATCGACAGGGATCCGGGGACGAGCAGGGCGCCCGCCGCGCCCTGGAGCAAGCGGGCCAGGACCAGCGTCTCCAGGGTCGGGGCGAGCCCGCACATCGCCGAGGTCGCCCCGAAGGCCCCGAGACCGATGGCGTAGACCCGTCGCCGCCCGTAGCGATCCGATAGCGCGCCGGCGAGGATGAGCAGGGCCGCCAGGACCGCCAGGTAGCCACTGACGATGTAGGTCTGGCCCTCCAGCACCCCGATCAGCGAGTGCGGCAGCTCGCGCCCGATGCGCGGCAGGGCGACGTTGACGATCGTGCTGTCGAGGAAGACGGTGCCCGACCCGATGACGGTCGCCAGCAGGGTCCAGCGTTGGCGCGATGTCATCGGCGGAGTGTCGCAGATAGACTCTCCGGGATGCGTGGACCCGTGGCGCTTGTCGGCGCCGGCGAATTCCTTCCCGAGATGACCGACGTCGACGCGGGCCTCCTCGAATCGACGGGTCGCGCCCGCCCGCGCGTGGTCGTCCTGCCGACGGCGTCCTTTCCCGATGGCGAGGCCGTCTTCCAGCGCTGGGCGGCCCTCGGCGTGGCCCACTTCAGCAGCCTCGGCGCCGAGGTCGAGCCCGTCCTCGTGCGCGACCGGGCAGGGGCGGACGACGGGGCGGCCGCACAGGCGGTGGGCGAGGCCGATCTCATCTACCTGTCCGGTGGCAAGCCCTCGTATCTCCTGCGAGCCCTGTCAAGCACGGCTGTCGGAGGCGCGCTATGGGCCGCGCACGAGCGTGGAGCCGTCCTAGCCGGTTGTTCGGCCGGAGCGATGACTCTGGCCGATCACGCCTTCGACTTCCGAGCGCGGATGGCCCCATGGCCGCTGCGCTGGCGGCATGCCCTTGGGTTCGCCGCCGGCGTGGCCGTGATCCCGCATTACGACGCCTGGCCGGAGCCCCTGTCCGCCCTCATCGCGCTTCAGGCTCCGCGCGGCTGCACGACCCTGGGGATCGACGAGGGCACCGCCGTCGTGGGGCGCGATGGAGCATGGCAGGTCCACGGTCGCGCCCGGGTCACGGTCTGGCGGGGTCGCCGTCGCGAGCGCTTCGGCCCGGGCGATATCTTCCGCATCTGATCGGGCGCCCGGTCCGGGCTGTCAGTCCGGGCGAACGGTCCGAAAGCAGTCGGAGCAGTAGACCGGCCGGTCCATCCGCGGCTTGAACGGGACCTGGGCCTGGTTCCCGCACGAGGAGCACAGGACCGCGAAGTATTCGCGCTCGGCTCGGTCGTCACCGCGCTCATAACCCCGTGGGCCGCCGATGTCGCGCACATCGGAGCCACCGTCGCGGGCAGCCCTCCGGCTGGCCCGACAACTGGTGCAGCGCTTCGGGTCGCTGGAGAACCCCTTCTGGACGTAATATTCCTGGTCGGCGGCCGTGTGGATGAACTCGATACCACAATCGACGCAGGGGATGGAACGGTCGGCGTAGGTCACGGTGGTCCTCCGGGGCGCTTGGGTCAGCTTGGTGCACCCGCGGAGGGCGGCCGTATCGACGGACGGAGAAGCGAGGCTGGCGAGTGGGAGCCGGGCCCGCTACCCAGGTGTCGATGGAGGTTCCCTGTTGCGGGGCGCACCGGTCGTTCGTGCGGGCACCATACAACGGCTCGCGAATCCAGGCCTTGTCTGGCGAGCCCGCGACTGCCAGCGTGACAACGTACCTGTCACAATGCCCCGCGAGCATCCGGAGCGGCGAGCGGGGAGTCATGGGGGCGCCTCGCTCGCGCCAGCCCCGGTCGTGCGCCGGACGGAGACCGACCAGGGGAGGCC
>JACCVB010000041.1 GCA_013698385.1 Chloroflexota bacterium | reverse complement strand
GGCTGGGACGGGACGGGAGCGGCGGTATCGGTCGTCAAGGCGTAGCCTCCGCGAGGATCCGCTCCGCCTCGGCGACGATCTCGGCGATACGGAACGGCTTGCCGCGCACCCGGTCGTAGCCGACGGCATCGATCAGGTAGCGCGCGCGGACCAGCATCAGCAGCTGGCCCAGGTTGATCTCGGGGATGAGCACCCGGCGGTAACTGCGCAGGACTTCCTCGGTGTTGGCCGGGAACGGGTTCAGGTGACGCAGGTGGGCGTGGGCCACGGAACGGCCGTCCGCGTGCAGTCGCTCGACAGCGGATCGGATCGCCCCGTACGTGGAGCCCCAGCCGAGGATGAGCAGCTCGCCCGTGTCCGGCCCGAAGACGTCCAGCGGCGGGATGTCCGTGGCGATCCCCGCGACCTTGGCCGCCCGGAGCAGCTGCATCCGGTGGTGGTTGTCCGGGTCGTAGCTGACGTTGCCCGTGACGTCCGCCTTCTCGAGCCCACCGATTCGGTGCTCCAGTCCGGCCGTGCCGGGCACGGCCCACGGCCGGGCGAGCGTCTCCGAGTTGCGCTCGTACGGGCGAAACGGCCCGTCGCCGCGCACGGCGTTGTCGACCGCGATGCTCGGCAGGTCCGCCACGGTCGGGATGCGCCATGGCTCGGAGCCGGTCGCGAGGAACGCATCGGACAGGTAGGCGACGGGCGTCATGTACTTGAGGGCCAGTCGGAAGGCTTCGATCGCGAAGTCGAAGCATTCACCGGGCGTGGCGGGCGCGACGATCGGGATGGGCGAGTCCGAATTGCGCCCGAACATCACCTGGAGGAGGTCCGCCTGCTCGTTCTTGGTGGGCATGCCGGTGGATGGCCCGGCGCGCTGGACATCGATGACGACGAGCGGCAGCTCGACCATCAGGGCGAGCCCCATTGCCTCGGTCTTGAGCGCGATGCCGGGACCCGACGAGGCGGTCAGGCCCAAGGCGCCGCCGTAGCTCGCGCCGATGGCCGCCCCGATCGCCGCGATCTCGTCCTCGGCCTGGAATGTCTTGACGCCGAAGGCCTTGTAGCCCGAGAGCTGGTGCAGGATGTCGCTGGCCGGGGTGATCGGATAGCTGCCGTAGAACAGCGGCCGGCCGGACAGCTGGGACGCGGCAAGGAACCCGAGCGCGGCCGCCTCGTTCCCGGTGATGTTGCGGTACGTGCCCGGATCCAGGTGAGCGGGCCTGACCCGGTAATGGGTATGGAAGATCTCCGTCGTCTCGCCGAACGCGTAGCCCGCCTTGAGCGCCCGCTTGTTCGCTTCGGCGACGACGGGCCGAGCGCCGAACTTAGAGTCGATCCAGTCGATCGTCGGCGTCATGCTTCGCTCGTACAGCCAGAACATGATCCCGAGGGCGAAGAAGTTCTTGGTCAGGTCCTTCTGCTTGCTGGTCATCTCGAGCCCGTCGAGCGATCGCTCGTTGAGCGTGGAGATCGGGATCTCGAAGGTGGTGTAGGGCTTGAGCGAACCGTCCGTCAGCGGATTGCTGGCATAGGCCGCCTTGTTGAGGTTGGCCTGGCTGAACGCGTCCGTGTTGACGATCAGCGCACCGCCCGGTGGCAGGTCGCCGAGGTTCGTCTTGAGCGCGGCCGGGTTCATCGCGACGAGGACATCCGGCTGGTCCCCAGGGGTGTGGATGTCACTTGAGCTGAAGCTGATCTGGAAGCCGCTGACTCCCGGCAGGGAGCCCGCGGGGGCGCGGATCTCTGCGGGAAAGTCGGGCAGCGTGCTGATGTCATTGCCGAAGACGGCCGCCGTCCTCGTGAACTGGGTGCCCGTGAGCTGCATGCCGTCGCCGGAATCGCCGGCGAAGCGGATGGTGACCCGCTCGAGTTCCTGGACGGGCAGCTCCGGCGCCCGGGTGATCGTCACGCGCCTTCCGGCGCCTTCATGCTCTGGTGCGGTCGCGGCGGGAGGTTGAGCAGTTCCTGGGGGAACGACTCCGCCAGGTAGCGGATGATGTCGACCTGGCGGACGACGCCGACGAGGCGACCCTCGGCGTCGACGAGCGGGACGTTCCGGTAGCGCCCTGTCTGCATCAGCTCGATCGCGTCGCGGATGGTCTGGTCGAGGTCCAGCGTGCGCGGCTCGGCCGTCATCAGCGATTCCACCGGCAGGCTCAGATCGATCTCACCACCCACGAGCCGCGCGAAGATGTCGCGCTCCGTCAGGACGCCTTCCAATCGATCATCGTCCGTGCAAACGAACACCGAATCGCCGGTACCGCCGCGGCGGATGGCGCGCAGGCAATCGTTCAGACTCGTGCCGGGTCGCACGGTCACCGGTTGGCGTCGAGTGAGCACGCGAAGTCGCTCGTCGGTCATGTCTGGGACCTGCCGGGCGACTGCGGCCTCGGAGAGGTCAGTCACGCTCCGAAGTGTACCGTCCCTGCGCTGAGGGGTCGTGCGCTGGTAGCCTCGGGCGCGATGGATCGACGAGCGGCCGCAGGGATCGGCCTGGTGGTGGTCTCGGCGGTCGGCTACGGTTCGGGTTCGATCCTGGCCGGGCCGATCTACTCGACCGGCGTCGACTGGCTGACCCTCGTCGGGTGGCGGTTCCTGATCGGAGCCACGCTCGGCTGGGTGTGGGTCCTCGCCTCGCCGGGTCGTCGTCGCGCTGCGCGGCGGATGACCGGACGCCAGGTCGCCGTCGCCCTGGGTCTTGGGGCGCTCTTCACCGGGAACGCGGGCACGTATTACGCGAGTCTCGAGACGGTGCCGGCCTCGCTGGCGGGTGTCGTCGTGTACACGTATCCGGTCATGGTCGCGGTCCTGTCGCTACGATTCGCGACGCGCCTGCCCGGGCGGCGACCGTGGATCGCGGCGGGGCTGGCGGTAGTCGGTTCGGCGCTGGCCCTGGGCGGCATCGACGTGCGGGATGCGCCACCTGTCGGTGGCCTCGTGCTCGTGTTCCTGTCCGCGGGGATCTACTCGGTCTGGGTCATCTTGGCCGCGCGGCTGTCCGGGGAGCGGCGTGGTCGGCTGGCGACGGACCCGGCCGGGGTCAGTGGGGCGGTGGCGGCGGTGAGTGAAGGTGGCGTCGGCGCGGAGGTTGGCGCAGGGGTCGGGGCGGGGGTCGGCGGGGGCGCGGTCGGTGGGGTGGGGGTCGGCGAGGGCGCAGTACGCGAGGCCGGCGCCGGGAATGCCGCGGTCACCACGACGCTCATGATGACGGCCACGGCATCGGGCTTTGCGGTCGCGGCCTCGCTTGCGGGTCGCCCGCTCGATCCTTCCTCGGTGCCGGCGTCGGCGTGGCCGGGGATCGTGGCGGTCGCCTTCGTTGCCTCGTTCCTGGCCATCCAGACGTTCTACGCGGGGGCACGACGGATCGGCGCCGCGCGCGCCGCGCTGACCGCGACGGTCGAACCGCTGATCATCGTCGGGCTGGCCTGGATCCTCCTGGGTCAGACGCTGGCCCCGATCCAGCTTGCCGGCGCGGCCCTGATCCTGATCGGCGTCGTCGTTGCACAGACCTCGCCTCGGCCCCGTGGCGCCCCGGAACCCGCGACCCCCCTCGAAGCGGAAGGCGAAGTCGGCACGAACGGGTAGTCGAAGACGCCGGGGCGCGGCTGGCGCGAGAGCGGGTGGACGGCACGGCGGGAGCGGCTGGCGGGAACGGCCGGCGCGGAGGTGGCAAGCCAGGGTCCGAAGGATGATCCGGCGCTCGCGCGAATCCTCGCGGCGCCGTGAGGAACCTTGGCGGCTCCGACACTGCCAGAAGCCACCGATCGGCGCCGCCCGACACCCCCGGGGTAGGCACCGACCCTAGGCGCGACCGGCCGCCTTGAGCATGGCCTTGGCGCCGACCGTCACGTAGGACCCCTCCGAGCCGAGCCCGACGAAGCGGAACCCGAGGTCCATGTGGCGTGCCGCCGCCGCGCCGTCGTACAGCAGGATCCCGGCTGCCTTGCCATGCCGCTCCGTGGCCGCGACCACGGCCTTCAGCGCATCCATGAACACCGGCTCATCGAACCGACCCGGGATCCCGAGACCATGCGACAGGTCCGCGGGCCCCACGAACAGGACATCGACCTCGTCAAGGGCCGCGATCTCTTCGGCAGCGGCGACGGCCGCCGGCGACTCGATCTGGACGATCCCGACGATCCGCTCGTTCACGACGCCAGCCAGATCCGCGTGCGAGTGGGCGCCCATATCCGCGCCACGCGTCCGCAGCGCGACCCCCCGCGAGCCGACGGGCGGATACCTCAGGTAGGCCACCGCCTGGCGGACTTCTTCGATCGACTGGAGCTGCGGAAGCATGATCCCGGCCGCACCCAGGTCCAGCGCGCGCCCGATGCGCAACCGCTCGGCCGACGGCGGCCGGACGATCGGCGCCATCGGCGTCGAGGCCACCGCATAGAGCAGCGCCAACAGGTCGGCTTCCGTCGCGGCGCCGTGCTCCAGGTCAAGGACCACCCAGTCCATCCCGGCTTGGCCGAGCAGCTCCGCAGCGAGCGGCGAGGCAAGGTCGCTGAATGCGCCGATGAGCGTTTCGCCGGCATGGATCCGGCTTCGGAGGTCAGTCATGGCCCGATGATGACGGTTCGGATGTCAGTCCGGGAAGGCTTCGGGACCGCGGTCGCGAAGCTCGTTCGCCTCGCCCGCGACGTCCTCGGCCGGCAGCCACGAATACGGATAGCGAGCGTCCTCCAGCCCCGCCGCCTGGCGCGTGAGGCGCAGGGGATGGAAGGTGTCCACCATCACGGCCAGTTCCTCGGTCGCTTCCCTGCCGATGGACGCCTCCACGGTGCCCGGGTGCGGGCCGTGCGGGATGCCTGCCGGGTGCAGCGTGAACGAGCTGATGCCCACCCCGCGGCGGCTCATGAAGTTGCCGGCCACGTAATAGATGACCTCGTCGCTGTTGATGTTCGAGTGGTTGTAGGGCGCCGGAATGGCCAGCGGGTGGTAATCGAACTTGCGCGGCACGAAGGAGCACACGACGAAGTTGCGGGCCGCGAACGTCTGATGGACCGGCGGCGGCTGGTGCACCCGCCCCGTGATCGGCTCGAAGTCGGAGATCGAGAACGCATACGGCCACAGATAGCCGTCCCAGCCGACGACGTCGAACGGATGATGGGTGTAGTGGTAGGCGGTCAGCCGGCCGCGCATCCGGACGTGAACCTCGAATTCGCCCTCGTCACTCCGCGGCGCGACCTCGTCCGGCAGCCGGATGTCGCGCTGGGAATACGGTGCGTGCTCGAGCAGCTGCCCGTAGTCGTTGCGGTAGCGCTTGGGCGGTTCGATCTCCGACGGGCACTCGAGGTAGAGCATCCGCTGATCGCTGCCGGCATCGGGTTCCACGCGCCAGGTCGTTCCGATCGGGATGACGAGGTAGTCGCCCGGGCCATAGCGGATCGGCCCGAAGACCGTGTCCAGCAGGCCCGATCCGTCGTGCACGAACAGCAGTTCATCGGCCTCGCCATTGCGATAGAAGACGTGGGCCGGCATCGCTGAAGCGGGGCGCACGATGCCCATCACGACATCGCTGTTGAAGAACAACGGCACTCGGCCGGTCACGGCATCCCCGGCGGGCGGCTGTCCGGCGGAGTCGATCAGTCGATGGTGGTGGACGCCATCGTCGGCTTCTTCGAGTGCGACCGTGGCGCCTGCCTCGATCCGGTGCGTTCGGGTCGGCGGCGTCAAGTGGTAGAGCAGCGAAGAGCGACCGGTGAACCCCTCCACGCCGAACAGCTCCTCGGCGTAGAGCGAGCCGTCCGGGCCGCGATGCTGCGTGTGTCGCTTGGGCGGGATGTTGCCGCGCGCCGCGTAGAACATGAGCGACTGGCCTCCTCGGATCCGAGAAGGCCAGTCTAGGTCGTGACGAGGGCAGGGGCAGTCCCGAGCAGGCTGGGCCCAGCCGGTACTCGTCCATCCGAGGTCTCCATCCACCTCGGCCTCCGGCGACCGAAGCCTCGATGGCTTCGGACTACTCACTATGACGGTGGGCGATCACCGGAACGTTCAGTGGACCAAGGGGAGCCTGCGCCTCAGCGACCGACCGAGGTGCTCCGCCGCTCCAGCAATACCACGTCCCGCCAGCGGCCCGCAGCATCGCGACCGAGCGCTCGTTGGACGCCGATGCGCCGGAAGCCGACCTTCTCGTGGAGCGCGAGGCTCGGCTTGTTCTCTGCCAGCACGCCCGCGGACAGGGTCCACAACCCGGCCGCCTCTGAGGCCGCGATGAGCGACTCGAGCAGGGCCCGCCCCACGCGACGACCCCTGGCCGTGGCGGCCACATACACGCTCTCCCAGACCACGCCGACGTAGACGCGGCGGGATGAATAGGCGCTCAAGGCGGTCCAGCCAAGGACCGGCCCGCCTGCGCCGTCCCGGGCGATCAGTCGACAGTCGTGGCGGTGCGATCGGTCGAAGTGCGACCAGTCCGGTGCCTCGCGTTCCAGGGTCGCGTCGCCGGTCTCGATCCCTTCGGCGTAGATCCGTCGGACCTCGGGCCAGTCGTTCATCGTCATGGGCTCGATCTTGAGCATCGCCGCGCCATCCTCCTGCGGGTGCAGAGTCTAGGCGCGCCAGGAGCGCCGGGCAGAGCTCACGCCCCTCAGGCCGTGAGGCGCCGGAACGCCCAGAGCGTCGCCGAGTGCAACACCAGGCCCAGGACGATGGCGATGATCGCGCGGGCCAAGATCGGCCCGTCGAAGCCCGTGGTCATCAGCGTCCGCATCACCTCGAGCACAAGGAGATCGGATCCCAGTCGTGACCACGCGAAGCCCGTTCGGCATCAGCGTCGCCGGCACGAACGCGGTGGACATGAAGGCGATGGACAGCGGCCGCGATCGCGACCGTCGCAGCGATGCGCAGGCGAGGACGGGCCGATCCCTGCGTGTCAGCCCGGCCGAGCCTGGACGGGCGTGCGCAGCGTGCCCAGGCGCTCGACCTCGAGGACGACTTCATCGCCTGGTTGAAGGTAGCGGCCCAGGGTCTCGTCGCGGACCTCGAGCAGGCAGCCCGTCCCGACCGTCCCAGAGCCAAGGAGGTCGCCAGGCCGCAGTCCCGCGTCCGCTGAAGCCCGCTCGATCATCTGGCCGAACGAGAACCGGGCATCGGACCAGCGCCCGCGACTGGTCTCGACCCCATTGACCTGCGCGGTCATCGCGAGGTCGTAGCCGGTCGCGGTTCTGGCCTCGGCCAGTTCGTCCGGCGTGACCAGCCATGGGCCGACGGACGTCGCGAAATCCTTGCCCTTGGCCGGACCAAGGCGGACTGTCGTTTCCTCCCGCTGCAGGTCGCGGGCGGACCAGTCGTTGATCACGAGATAACCTCCGATCGCCTCGTCCGCCCGCTCGATCGGCAGGTCTCGCACGGGCGTGTCGATCAACGCGCCAACCTCAAGCTCGTAGTCGAGCTCAACG
>JACCVB010000023.1 GCA_013698385.1 Chloroflexota bacterium | reverse complement strand
GGCCGCCGCGATCGCGCTGACGAAGACGGCCGGCGCCGATCCCGGCCCGATCAACGAGTCAACGTACCTGCTCGCTTCGGACAATGGCAGCAGCTTCCGAATCTCCGATTGCCAGTACATCTACAACCTGAACGTGAAGACGCTCGGGCCGGGGACGTACCGGGTCGAGATCCAGATCGACGGGCAGACGGTCGGCAGCGCGACCTTCGAGTTGCGCTAGCTAGCGGTTCGTCGCTTGGCGCCGGTGCCGCGGTTCGAACCCCGGCACCGGGGCTGCTGTTCTCCAGAAACCCGCACCGGTCCCGCAAAGCCTGAACCTGGGAGCCGAGGTGTCCCGACTGCGCCGGAACCTAGATCACGACGAGCGAACGTCGGCGATCTTCACCGGCGCCCCGGTGCGCCGGGAGCGGTCACAGGCTTCAGCGATATAGAGGGCTTCGAGCGCCTCCGCCGGGGTGCATGGGCTGTCCGCTCGGCCGGCGGCAACGTCGACGAAGGTCTGCAGCTCGGCGACGTAGGCGTCGTGGAACCGTTCCAGGTAGGTGGCGTATGGGGAAGACGCTGCCAGGAGATGCGCGGCTCGGCCGTCGGCATCGGTGACCGGTCGTCGAGCCCGACGAAGCGGGCGCCGGCGGACCCGCAGACCTCCAGCCGAACATCGTGGCCGGCACCGTTGTAGCGGGTGGCGGTCACGGTGGCGAGCATATCGTCATCGAAGCGGAGGGTGGCGACGTAGCTGTCGATGTCGTCGGCGTTCCGGAAGAATGAGGCGCCACGGTTCGCACCGAACGCGTGAACGGAAACCACCTCGCGGCCGGTCAACCAGCGCATGACGTCGAAGTCGTGGATGCCACAGTCTCGAAACAGCCCACCCGATGTCGGAATGTAGTCCGCCGGTGGCGGCACGGCATCCGACGTGATGGCCCGCAGCGTGTGAATCCAGCCGAGCTCACCAGCTTGGAGCGCTTGGCGAGCGGCCCGGTAGCCCTGATCGAAGCGGCGTTGGAAGCCGATCTGCACGGGCACCGAATCGGACCGCGCTCGCTCGACCACGCCGATCGTGCTGGGAATATCCAGAGCGACCGGCTTCTCACAGAACACCGGCACCCCGGCGTCGAGGGCCTGGTGGATGAGAGCGGCGTGGGCACTCGTCGCTGCTGTGATCACGACCCCGTCCAGTCCGCCCGCGAATAACGATCTCACATCGGCAGAGGCGTCGACGCCCAGCTTCTTCGCCAGAACGCGGGCGCGGGCGGGGTCGGCGTCTGCGACGACAACGGCGTCGACACCCGCACTGTCCCGCAGCGTCTCCGCATGGAATGCCCCGATCCTGCCTGTTCCGATCAGACCGATCTTCATGCCCTGGGCTCCTCCAAGAAACGATCAAAGACTGGGTGGCGAGCGCCGCTACTCGAGCTGGATCGGGTTGGACCATGCTCGGCCGCCGTCCCGATCTCGCACGGTGACCCGGCAGTACGACCCCGTCAGGGCGGACAGGTCGACGATCGCCTCCGTAAGGTCGTGGCCCTGAACACTGGCGACCTCGTGCCCAAGGCCCGTGACAAAAGCGCGATCGACCGGTGTACAGCGGATCGTCATGCAGCGCGCCGCGTCGATCTCGATCGAGCGAAACTCCGGACCGGTGCTCGAATAGAACTGTCCGGTCTTGAGCGCTGCCAACAGGCCGGGCGCCGTGAGGGCCTCGCTTTTCACCCAGACCCACGCCTGGAGCGCGTCATTCCGCTCGCCCGTGAAGTGAGCGTCGTCGGTGGCGATCGCGGAGTAGCGCCCTCCGCGGCTCAGGAGCTGGTCCAACACGTACCAGCTGTCCGGCCGATCGTTCAGGTCGGCCGCAGTCGCATTCCAGACCTCGACCACGTGGATCGGCCCGAGGGATCGGATCTCGCTCTCGGTCGCGCCGTACCAGGCCGGATGGGCGGCGGCGACGAAGCTGCCCGCCGCGAGCGCGCGGGCGGCAAGCTCCGGACCGGTCTCGTCATCCCCGGGCCGATCGAATGCGGCGGGCAGGCCGATGCCGAGCAGATGCCAGAAGTGACCGGAGTCGATATGACCCGCGTGCAGCTCGGCCGAGCGGAGGGTCACGAAATCCGCCGTGTCGTGGGCCGATACGTCGGTCAACGGATACCCGAAGCGTTCGAGTGCGTGGTCGGTGATCGCGAGGAAGTCGTAGCCGGCCGAGCGATAGAAGTCGCGGACCGCCAGCGGTGCGAGATGCCCGTCGGACGCTGTCGAGTGAGTGTGCAGATTCCCGCGCCAGAACCGGCCGGGGAGCCCGAACGGATCGACCCGGCTCATGCCTCGGCCGACGCGCCACGGTGGGTTCCATCGTCCGCCGACTCGCCAAGCGCGAACGCACGACAGCCTGCCCGAAGTGCGCTGAGGTCCACCGCCTCCCCTACAGTGAGGCGAGTCGTGTGCTCCAGGCGCAGATGCCAGGACACGGAGTCGCTCAGGGACAGGATGTACTCGGTGCTGTCGCCGAGAAAGGCGGACCGCACGACGGTCGCCCGCAGGGTGCTCTCGTCGGCCGAGGCGGTCCCGTTGCGGATCCGTACGCTCTCGGGCCTGACGTAGACGACAGCCCGCTCGCCGACCTTTGGCGTGTCCGATTCCGCGATCGCGGCGATTCGCTGACCGTCAGCCTCGACGACCACCTGATCCTCCGTGCGCTCGACGCACACGCCGGTGAGGCGGTTCGGGTTGCCCAGGAACTCGGCCACGAACGCGGTCTTCGGTGCGCCGTAGATCTCGGTCGGACGGCCGACCTGATGGACGACCCCGTCCTTCATGACGGCGATCCGGTCGGACAGGCTGAGGGCCTCCTCCTGGTCGTGGGTCACGTAGATCGACGTGAACCCGAGACGGTCCTTGAGGCTCGCGATCTCCTCTCGCATCTCGAGTCGGAGCTTCGCATCGAGGTTCGAGAGCGGCTCATCGAACAGGATGACGGTGGGCTCGTAGACGATCGCCCTGGCAAGGCCGACGCGCTGCTGCTGACCACCGGATAGCTCGCGCGGGAACCGCCCACCAAGCCCATCGAGCCGGACGAGGCGGAGCGCCTCGATCGCGCGCTCCCGCCGTTCGGCGGATCGAACCCCTCGGACGCGCAACGGATACCCGACGTTGTCGACTACGGTCAGGTGCGGGAACAGGGCGAAGTTCTGGAAGACGACGCCGATGTTCCGCTTGTGGGTCGGGACGTCGGTGACGTCGCGACCATCGATGATGATCCGCCCGCCGTCGGGCCTCAGGCTCCCCGTGATGCAACGTAGCGCCGTCGTCTTGCCGCACCCACTGGCTCCCAGGAGCGTGACCAGTTCCCCCTGGTCCACGGCGAGATTGAGGCGGTTGCAGGCAACGACGTCCCCGTACCGCTTGACCACATCGACGAGCTCGATCATCGCGCCCATCAGAGGCCCTTCACTCCCCCGAGGATGTTCTCCGGCCGGATCTGACGCTGGATCAGGAGCAGCAGGATCACTGAGGGAACGAGCAGGACGACCGAGATCGCGCTGGCGACCTCCAGGAAGCCATCGCCGATCGCGAGATACGTCTGTACCGTCAGGGTCAGCGTGTCGGGACCATAGGTGACGAGGGTGAGCGTGAATTCGTTGAATGACGTGACGAAGGTGAACAGGACGGAGGCCATGAGTCCCGGCATGGCCATCGGCAGGACAAGATGAACGAGGTTGCGAAACCAGTTTCCGCCGCACACCCGACCGGCCTCGAGGACACGCTCGTCAAGACCGGCGAAGGTCGCGGACATGATGAGCACGACGAAGGGTAGTGCCAGGGTCGTGTGGGCGAGGGCGACGCCCAGGTGGGTGTCCACGAGATCGAAGCTGTAGAACTCTCGCGACAGGCCGAGGGCGAAGGTGATCGGCGGCACCGTCTTCGGTAGCAGGATCAGGGTCATCAGGACGTTGCGCGCCCGGACGTGCCGCCGACCGAGGGCCCAGGCGGTCGGGATGCCGATGACCAGGCTGATCGCGATGGTCAGGCCGGCGATGATGAAGCTGTTCGCCATCACGCCCGGCAGGTTGGTCACGTTGAACGCCCAGTCGAACCAGCGCAGGGTCAGGCTGCCCGGAAGGATCCGTCCGCCGAACCAGTCCTGCGCGATCGAGGTGACGAGGATCGCGAGGAACGGACTCAGGACGTACAGCACGAACGCCAGCAGGAACGTGTAGGTGATCAGGCGCGACAGCCCGGGCCCGACGCGCGGTCGGATCCGAGCACCAGCTGCGACCGCCACGGCGGTCATCCGGCGGATCCTCGAACCGGCTTGCTGGAGAACCGCGTGTAGAGCGCGATCGCGGCGAGGGCGACGACGGCCATGACCATGGCCAGGGCGCTGCCGCGCTCGAAGTTCTGGAAGACCGCGGCCTCGGTGTAGATGAGCACCGGCAGCGGACGGTGATTACCGCCGGCGATCAGCGGGACACTGAACGCCCCGAACGCCAGCAGGAACGTGAGGACGGAACCCGCGCGGATGCCCGGCCAGGCGAGCGGCAAGGTAACGGACCGGAACACGCGCCACGGAGCGGCGCCGCTGACCCTTGCGGCCTCCTCGACGTTGGGGTCGATCCCTTCCACCGCGGAGAGGGTCGTGAGAATCGTGAACGGCGAGTAGAGCCAAGTGTAGAAGATGAGCAGGCCCGGGATCGTGTAGTCGATCTGCAGCGGACCATCCGAGAACGGAAGGAGCCGGCTGAACAGGAGGTTCAACCAGCCGTTCCGGTCCCACAGGATCAGCAGGCCCAGCGCGCTGACCAGGGCGAGGATCATCAGCGGCGCCAGAACGAGCAGGCGGAGGGCCCGATGCCCGCGGATCCGGCGTCGCAGGATCAGCGCGAGCGGGACCGCCAGGAGGACCGAGATGACCGTCGTCCCGACCGCCAGGCCAAGGGTGAGCGCGATGACGCCCCAGTCCTTGGGCGAGGACAGGATCGTCAAGTATTCCTCAAGGGTGACGCCGGTTCCGTTGGCCGGCGTGATACTTGTTCCGAAGGTGATCAGGATCGGGTAGAAGAAGAACAGGGCCAGAAACGCGATGGCCGGCACGAGGAGGGCGGCCGTCACGGCTCGGCCGCCCGGGTGCCGCGCGCTGGAGGTACCCGGGCCGCCCGACCGCAGCCGGCGGAGGAACTGGACGGCCAAGTCTGACTACCCTCCGGCGTACGTCATCCCATTCTCCTTGAGCCAGTTGAAGGCATCAAGGTTGGTCAGCGGGATTCGCTTGTCCTGGACATCTTCCCAGCGAGGGATCGTTTCCCAGGTCTTCGCCGGGACGGCGTCGAACTTGTTGATCGCCATGTATTCCCACATCTCGGTCTGCATCCTGACCTGGGTTTGCTCGGAGAGCAGCCAGTCGAGGACGCGGTAGGCGAGCTCCTTCTTGGCCGCCGGAGTGTTGGCGGGAACGGCCAGATAGGCAGCTCCGCCGTACATGCCACTATCGAAGACGGCTGCCTTCATCGTCTCGGGAAGGAGACCCTGGTCGCGAGACCAGAGCGTGAAGTCGATCGCGTACTCGCTGATCCAGACATCGCCGTTCTTGAACTGCTGGAAGAGGACCGTAGGTTCCGACGCGAGGGGCTGGTACATCGCCTTGGCGAATTCGCGGAACTTCTCGAGCCCGGCCTTCCACTCGGCCGAAGCCTGCAGCTCCGGCAGCGGCTTCTTGAAGTCCACTCCGGCCCCGATCAGGAAGTCGCGCAGCATGAGGCGACCGCCACCGGACTTGGCGTCGGGCCGGATCATCCCGATATGCCCAGCCCACTCCGCGCGGCGATCGAAGAACTCCTGCCAGGACGTCGGCGGATTGGGGATCTTCGCGGAGTCGAATAGAAGCCCGAACTGGTCACGGAAGAACGGCGTTGCCTGGCCCTTGGTGGGGAGCCCAAAGGCCTCTTTCAGATCGTTCGGCTCGATGAAGGCGAGGTTCGGGATCTGGGTTGCGTGATCGGGCAACGGCTCGAATGCAAGACCGGCCTTGAGCATATTTCCGAGCACGTCGGGCTTGAGCAGGATGAGGTCGACATCGACCTCGGCGCCCTTCTGAGCCTCCAGGCGTGTCTGGAGTTCGGCGCCTGCGCCCGGCACGTACTTGATCTCGATCCCGAGGTCCTTGCTCGCCTGCGGCAGGATCGAGCCAAAGAACTTCTGGAAGTTGGCGCCGCCCGCCGTGTCGGCGAAGGTGATCGATCCGCCGGCTCCCGCAGCCGATCCTGCTGGGGACGCGCCGGCTGGGGACGCGCCGGGCCCGGTCGTTGTACATGCCGCCCCGACGACGGCAGCGACCACACAGACAACCAACAGGTTACGCATTGGTTCGATCCTCCTCGACCCGATCCGGACGCCACAGGAACAACGTTGCGTCACTCTACCAGCCTTGGCAATACCCTTCCCGAACCCGTTAGGATGTGGCGGTGGATGTTTCAGGTCGAACCGACGGAGGCGTGAGCCGGCCGTTCACCATCGTCTGCGATTGGAACGGCACGCTGGTCGATGACGGTGATCGAGTCTGGGAGGCGACTCACGCGGTTCTCGACCGCCTGGGACTCCGGACTCCGGGGCGTGCCGACTTCTTCGATGGCTGGTGCCTGCCGCTCGGCCGCCTGTTCGAGGAGCTCGGCGTCCCGAGCTCACAGCTCGATGGAGCGGTTCGTGACTGGAACGACGAGGTGAGCGCTCGTAACGCGACGCTGGCCGGGGGTGCACGCAGGATGATCAAGGATCTACATTCGATGGGCGGCAGTGTCGGCGTCGTGAGCGCCGCGGCCGTCAAGGTCGTCGAGAGTGATATAGCGCTACTCGGCCTCACGGGCGTCCTGGATTTCGTGATTGGTGACGCTGATCCGAAG
>JACCVB010000375.1 GCA_013698385.1 Chloroflexota bacterium | reverse complement strand
CGAAGGCGAGCGCATACAAGAGCAAGGGGATACGCACGGCCGGTGCAGCGTAGCACCGGGTCGCGGGTCCGCCGACCGGTACGAATGGGCTAGCCCATGCCACGAGGTGGCCGCATGCGGGCGGCCGAGACGTATCCCTATACTGCGCGGGATGTCCGCGGCGTCGTGCTCCCGATGACCGCTCCTGCGCTGACCATCGTGCTGCCGGCGTACAACGAAGCGGCCCGCATCGGGCCGGCGTTGGACGAGCTGCTTGCGTACCTGGATCAGGCTCCGATCCCACGATCGATCGAGGTCCTCGTGGTCGATGACGGCAGCACGGACGACACGGTCAAAGTCGTCGGCGTCCGATCCGGGACCGCGACCACGGCGCCAGATGTTCGCGTCCGCGTGCTGCGCGTCCCGCACGGGGGCAAGGGCGCGGCCGTGCGGGCAGGCATGCTCGCCGCCGAGGGCGAAATCGTGATCTTCGCGGACGCGGATATGGCCACGCCGCCTGATCAGGTCCCCCTCCTGCTCGACGCCCTCCAGACGAGCGATGTCGCGATCGGCTCGCGGATCCAGCTGGACGGATCGGACATGCGTGCTTCGCAATCGCCCTACCGACGGCTGCTTGGCAGGATCTTCCACGCGATCGCGTCCGTGTGGGTCGTTGGTCCCGTCCAGGACACGCAATGCGGGTTCAAGGGGTTCACCCGCGCGGCGGCGCAGGACTTGTTTTCGCGACAACGGATCACGAGCATCGTCTTCGACGTGGAGCTCGTCTTTCTGGCTCGCCGACGTGGGTATCGGCTCGCGATCGTGCCCATTCAGTGGTCCGACAAGCGGGGGTCGCGGATGCGCGCGCGACCCGGACTGGCTCTGCGGGTCGCGTGGGACTTGCTGCAAATCCCGCTCCTCCACCGCGGCATCGGACGGGCCGCCCCGGCGGTCGAGTGACCAGCGGCCGGCTCGTGGCCATCCCGAGGGCGGCGCTGCCCATCGTGGCGATGGTCGCATTCGCCGCGTCGGCGGGCGCGATCGTGATGTTCGCTGGCCCGACCCTCGGATACGACTTCGAGGCGTATTTCAGGGCCGCCCAGCGGGTCGTCGAGGGAGCCGCACTCTACGACCAGGACGTGGCTGCGGCCGGCGGTTTCGCGATCTACCTGTATCCACCACCGTTCGCGGTAGCGCTGGTCCCATTTGCCTTGCTGCCCGGCGGGATCGCGCTACTGACGTGGGAAACGGTCACCGTATGCGCCTTGCTCCTCGGTGTCGCCTTGATGCCGGTATCGCGCACCGTTCGATGGTTGGTCTTGCTTTCGGCCGCGATCGACTGGCCGGTCCTGTACACGATCAAGATCGGCCAGGTAGGCACTCTCCTTCTCCTGCTATTTGTCGCCGGATGGAGGTGGATGGACCGACCTTGGCGACTCGGGGCCGGCATTGCCGTGGGCGCGCTCATCAAGGTGCAACCCGTGGTCTTGCTCATCTGGGCGATGATGACGGGGCGCCGAAAAGCAGCCGGGATCGCGATCGGGATCGTCGTGGGCGCCGCACTCGTCGTGACGCTGCTGTTTGGCCCTTCGGTCTGGACCGACTATGCGGCACTCCTGGCGCGCGTCAACGCACCGATCACCACACCGCACAATTTCACACTCGGGGCCATTGCTTTCCAGCTCGGTGCCCCGGTCACGGCAGCGTCCCTGATTCAACTTGTGAGCACGCTCGCCGCGATCACGATGCTGATAGTCGCCATCCGTCGGTGCACGAATGAGGCGTCGTACCTCGTCACAGTGATCGTGAGTCAGCTCGTATCTCCGGTGCTCTGGGACCATTACGCGATGCTGCTGCTGCTGCCGGTCGCCTACCTGCTGTCGGCGGGGCGCTGGTGGGCCCTCCTCGTCCCCCTGGCCACGGCCTGGCCGCTGGTCGGCATCACTCCACCAGTCGTTTACCCACTGGTGTTCTGGTTGACCCTTGTGGCCGTGGCCATCGTCGGCCGCCGGACGCGCCCCGGCGCGACGCCAGCGTGAACGGTCGCGTGACCCGCCGAACCTGGATCGGTTTGATCGTCGCGACCGGGTCCGCGATCGTCTACTGGCTATGCGCCCGGGGGTTTGACGCTGGCCGTGGTGACTTCTTTTACCTTGCCGACGCGTTTTTGCATGGGCGAACCTGGCTCGACCTCCGCCTCGGCCCGAACGACGTGATCCCGATCGACGGGCGCAACTACGTGCCGTTCGCGCCGTTCCCGGCGATCGCCCTCATGCCCTTGGTGGCGGTCATCGGAGCGGTTCGCGCAGACCAGGTCGAGTCCGGGATCAACGCGATCCTGGCAGCCGGCGGGGTCGGGATGTGCTGGTGGCTGCTCGGCCGGCTCGAGGTCCGAAGCCTCACCGACCGATTTTGGCTGACGCTGCTGTACGGATTCTCCACGCAGATCCTGTGGGTGACCACCCGCGGCGGCGTCTGGCACACCGGGCACCTCGTCGCGAGCCTCCTCACGTTCGCCTGCCTGATCGAACTATGGGGGCGCCGGCGGGCGTGGCTGATCGGGCTGCTGGCGGGTGCGGCATTCCTGACCAGGGCGCCGCTGGCGTTCGCGATCCCGTTCTATGCGCTTCTCCTGGTTGGTGGATCGTCGCCCTCGGTGCGTAGGCCGATACCCTGGCGTCGTTGGTTCACGCTGGCCCTGGGAGTGCTGCCGTCGATCGGGTTCTTCTTCCTCTATAACGAGCTTCGGTTCGGCAACCCGTTGGAGTCCGGTTATGCCCTCGCGACGCTGCCGCCCTTCCTGGAGGCGCAACGCGAGCAAGGGCTGTTCGCCCTGGTCCATGTCCCGATGAACCTCGACTATCTCCTGGTCCACCTGCCTCGACTGATCGCGGAACCGCCGTTCTTCCGGCCCGACGGCCTGGGAATGAGCGTGTTCATCACAACCCCGGGGCTGCTTCTCGCCTTCCTCGCCGACCGTCGCCGGACGCAGACGTGGTGGCTGGCCGGGGCGGCCATCGCCGTGCTCATCCCGACCCTGCTCTACTACGGTGGTGGCTGGCTCCAGTACGGCTACCGGTACTTCCTCGATTCGGTACCGTTCGTCATCACGTTATGCGGCCTGGCGGTCGCCGATCGCGGAAGGCTCGGCAGACGATGGCAAGCTCTCATCAGCCTTGGCATGGTGGTGATGGCTATCGGCGTGTACTGGGCGTACAACCTGTGAACGCCCGGGTGAAGCGGCTGCAGCCGGTGTGGGTCGGGCTGACGATCGTCCTCCTCGGGGTCGCGGTGTACTTCACGGTCAGCCTGTACCGGATCATCGACGACCAGCGCGCGGTCGGCGTGGACCGCACCTACTACCAGTTCGTGGCGCAGCGCTGGCTGGACACCGGCGTGTTTTACACCTCCCGCCAGCTGGACGGGCCGTACCAGGTCCATACGCTCGTCGACAACCTGTATCCGCCGCACGCGCTCTATCTGTTCGTCCCGTTCCTCTTCCTGCCGGACTTCCTGTGGTGGAGCGTCCCTCTCGGCCTGATCGCTTACGTGGTGTGGTGGTGTCGGCCGGCCGTCTGGGCCTGGCCCATCCTGGCGTTGATCATCGCCTTACCCAAGACCCCGAACCAGATCATCTACGGCAACACGGACATGTGGATCACGGCGTTCATCGCCGCCGGCGTCCGCTGGGCCTGGCCGGCGGTCCTGATCTCGATCAAGCCGTCGCTTGCCGTGTTCGGACTGATCGGTATCCGGTCACGGTCGTGGTGGATCGCGGCGGCGGTCCTGGCGCTTGCCAGCCTTCCGTTCCTCGGCCTGTGGCTCATCTATCCGACGGTCATGCGCAACTCGAGCGCCGAGTGGTTCTACTCCTTCGGGAACCTGCCTCTCTTCGTGCTGCCACTCGTTGCATGGGCTACGTCCACCCGCAGGCCAGTACCTCGGCTTGGGTCCGCAGGCCGGATATCGCTCCTGAGGTGGACCTCGAGGTGTGGCGTTGGTGGGTGTACTCCCTTCCCGACTATCCGATGCTCGATATTCGCCACTACCTGGACGCCACTCGCCGATGGCTCGCGATTGGAACGCCGTATCTCCCGCACGAGGTCGCGGGACCGTTTGCCGCCTACTCGCCGCTGACGTTCCTGCATCCGCCGATCGCGCTCTCCCTCTTTGTCCCCTTTCTCTATCTGCCGCTCGTCCTGTGGTGGTTCATCCCGGTCGCGATCGTGGCGATCGTCGTCGTCGGTGGCGTCCGCACTGGGCGACCTGGCCGTTGCTCGCGCTGGCGCTGTGCACGGACGGATTCAGGAATGCGGTCGTGACCGGGAACACGGACATGTGGGTCGTGCTGGCGGTGACTGGCGGGCTGTCCGTCGCCTGGCCAGCCGTACTCGCCGTGATCAAGCCGACATTCATCCCCGTCGTCCTCCTGGCGCTTGGACGACCCGCTGGCTAGGTCGCCCTCACCATCGTCGTCGCGATCTCCATCCCGTTCGGTTCGCTCTGGCTGGATTGGCTCCGGGTCGTGCAGAACGGTCCTGGTGGACTCGCCTACTCCCTGCCGAACTATTCGTGGGTCGCGGCGCCCGTTCTGGCCTGGTTGGCACGAACCAACAGGCCCGCGAATGCATCGCCCACAGGGCTCGCAACGCCTTGAGGGTTGCGGCTCGGATCGGATCGGCGGGACTCTGGCAGACTCCGGACATGTCCCGAACCCGACTAGCGGCCGTTCTCGCGATCTTCGTCCTGTCCGGTGCGGCCGGGCTGATGTACGAGATCGTTTGGTCCCGCCAATTGGTCCTGGTCTTTGGCAATACCACCCAGGCCGTGTCGGCGATCTTGACGGGCTTCTTCGGCGGCCTGGCGATCGGGGCCGCCGTTGGTGGGCGGATCGCGGATCGGGTCCGATCCCCGCTTCGGATGTACGGGATATTGGAGCTCGTGCTCGTCGTGGTCGTGCTGGTCACGCCGATCACGTTCCGGCTGATCCACGAGGTCTACCGCAGCATCTATCCAGCATTGGAAGGAACGCCGTGGCTGGCGCTCGTCCGGCTCGTGCTGGCCGTGCTGGCGCTGGCGCCCGCCACCGTGCTGATGGGCGCGACCTTCCCGAGTCTCACGCGCCATCTGAGCGGATCGTCCGAGCTGCGCCAAGCCTTCGGGCGACTGTACGCGGCCAACACCCTCGGCGCCATCCTCGGCACGCTGGCGGCCGGCCTCGTCCTTATCGAGCTGCTGGGTCTCAGGGGCGCCTTGGCGGTCGGGGCAGCATGTTCCGCGGTGGCGGGTGTGGCCGCGCTCTGGCTCGCGCGCGGCGAGTCAGGTGAGAGGTCGGCTCCGAGGGCCTGGCCTTCGAGCGCGCGCCCGATCGTGCCAACGGAGGTCGTCAGACCCGCGACATCGGAGGTTCGCCTTGCCCTGCTGATCGCCTTCGTCTCCGGGCTCACCTCGCTCGGCTACCAGGTGACGTGGACCCGCCTGCTGGCGTCGGGGACGGGCAATACCACGTACGTGTTCACCGTGATCCTCGCGGTCTTCCTGGCCGGGATCGCGATCGGCGCCACGATCTACAACGTCATCGGCCCGCGGCTTCGCGATCCCATCCGAGTGTTGGCGCTGACCCAGATGGTCGTGGCGGCGCTCGCGGTCATCGGCCTGGTCGCCGTCCTCGGTCAGGCCGAAGCGCTCCGTCCGGGGCGACCGCTGGAAACGCTGGGTTCGCTCATCGGGTCCACGGTGCTGGTCGTCCTGCCGGTTACCATCGTGCTGGGCATCGCCTTCCCGACGGCAGCCGCGCTCTTGCGCGACGAGGCCAGCCAAGCGGGGACGGAGTCCGGGTCCCTGCTCGCGGCGAACACGACGGGCGCGATCATCGGCAGCCTCCTCGTCCCTTTCGTCCTGATGCCGATCCTTGGCTCGCCGACGATCGTCGTCGTCCTGGCGCTGACCAACGCCATCCTCGGCACCGCGCTCGCCTTGGTCGCCCGTCCACGCGCGTCCGTCGCTGTCCTGGCTGGCCTGGTCACGATCGCCTTCGTATCCGTGATCGCACTCAAACCGGGCCTCGTCAGGCAACCCAACGAAGCGTTCATCGCATCCAGGAATGGCCAGCTCTTCGCCTCGACCGAGGACGAGATCGCCTCCGTCCAGTCGGGTCAGATCGGCGCGACCCCGGAGCTGTGGGTCGCCGGCACGTCGATGACGCTGCTCACGGTGGACGCGAAGCTCATGCCCATCCTGCCCCTCATCGCCCGGCCGCAATCCGAACGAGCGCTGGTCGTCGCGTTCGGCATGGGCACGGCGTTCCGATCCGCCCTGACCGCCGGCCTGCGCCCGGACGTCGTCGAGCTTGTGCCATCCGTTCCCGAGATGTTCGGCTACTACTACGAGGATGCGGCGCAGGTCCTCGCGAACCCAGCCGGGCGAATCATCGTGACCGATGGGCGCAATCACCTGGAGCTCACGGACGAGCGCTTCGACGTCATCGTCACGGACCCGCCGCCGCCGATCGAGAGTTCCGGCGCCTCGGTGATCTCGTCACTCGAGTACTACCAGGCCGGGCGCGATCATCTGACCCCGACCGGCGTCATGATGCAGTGGGTGCCCTACGGTTCTCCGGAGAAGGAGTTCAAGGACCACATCCGGACCTTCGCCGCGGTCTTCCCGAACGTCGAGGTCATCAAGGGTGCCGGCGGCTACGGGGTGTAC